>NZ_NYWI01000028.1:0-76644 GCF_002684955.1 Tistrella sp.
GGCTCGTCGGCTTGGGCGCTGGCGGGATCGCCGGCGGTCCGCAATCGCGGACGCTGGTCAATATACGCATATGTCGCGGAACCGCAAGGGGTTTATCCACAGCATCCCCGCGCAGGGATGCGCAGCGGTTGCAGGTCCGCCCTGCGGTCCGGGTCAACCGCGCCGGAAACTCATGAAGACCGGCACACGCCCGGCGGCACGGGCCTTCGCTTCGTAGCGGGTCTCGATCTGCCCGTCCGGCCGCCGCTGCCAGTCGCCCGGCCGCCGGGCCTCCCAGCTGAAATCGGGATGGGCGCGAAGATGGGCCAGCGTCCAGGCGCAGAGATCGGGATGGTCGGTGGCGGCGATCAGCCGCCCGCCCGGCCGCAGCACGCGGGCAAGCCCCGCCACCGTCTCCGTCTGGATGAAGCGGCGCTTGTTGTGGCGGCGCTTGGGCCAGGGGTCCGAGAACAGCAGGTAGACCCGGGCCAGCGAGGCATCGGGCAGGGCATCGAGCAGTTTCGCCGCATCGTCGCCCAGCACCCGGACATTGCGCAGCCCCCGGCGCTCCAGCTCCACCAGAAAGGCCGACATGCCGCCGATATAGGGCTCGCAGCCGATGAAGCCGGTATCCGGTTCGGCCTCGGCCCGGGCAATCAGATGCTCGCCGCCACCGAATCCGATCTCGACCACGATTTCGCGCATCGGCCGGCCGAACAGCCCGGCGGGCTCCAGCCGCGTCCCGGGTTCCGGCAGGGCGATTGCCAGTTCGGGCAGGGTCTCTTCCATCGCCCGGCTGCGCCCGGCCTTGAGCGGACGCCCCACCCGGCGGCCGAAATGGCGGCGGCCCATGCTTTCACCGGCGGCATCCGCCAGGGTATCGGTCCCGGGGGTCCGGGTATCGTCGGCGCTGGTCATCGTCGGCACGGGTCCGGCTTGCGGCTGAAGATCGGGTCGGAAACGCAACGGGGCGGCGGCCGTTCCCGGCCGCCGCCCCGCTGATCGCACGAATGGGGATCAGAGCACAAGCTGCTTGATCGTCTCCGCCAGATCGGTCTTCTCCCACGAGAAGCCGCCATCGGCCTCGGGGTCGCGGCCGAAATGGCCGTAGGCCGCAGTGCGGCCGAAGATCGGCCGGTTCAGCTTCAGATGCTCGCGGATGCCACGCGGCGTCAGGTTCATCGCCTCGCGGAGCGCATTCTCGAGCTTCGCCTCGTCGACCTGGCCGGTGCCGTAGGTGTCGACATAGACGGACAGCGGATGCGACACGCCGATCGCATAGGCGAGCTGGATGGTGCAGCGATCGGCAAGGCCGGCCGCCACCACGTTCTTCGCCAGATAGCGTGCGGCATAGGCGGCCGAGCGGTCGACCTTGGTGGGGTCCTTGCCCGAGAACGCACCGCCACCATGGGGAGCGGCACCGCCATAGGTGTCGACGATGATCTTGCGGCCGGTGAGGCCGGCATCGCCATCCGGGCCGCCGATCACGAAATTGCCGGTCGGGTTGATGTAGAGCCCGGCGTCGTCGCACATCCAGCCGGCCGGCAGCGAGGCTTCGATGACCGGCAGGACGGCCGCGCGGACCTCTTCCTGCGACGCCGAGGCCAGATGCTGGGTCGACAGCACGATCGAGGTCGCGCGCACCGGCTTGCCGTCGACGTATTCCAGCGTCACCTGGCTCTTGGCATCGGGGCCGAGCACCGAGATGTCGCCCGAACGGCGGGCCGTGCGCAGGTTGCGCAGGATGGTGTGGGCATAGTGGATCGGCGCCGGCATCAGCGCGTCGGTCTCACGGCAGGCATAGCCGAACATGATGCCCTGGTCGCCGGCACCTTCATCCTTGTTGCCGGCGGCATCCACGCCCATGGCAATGTCGGCCGACTGCTCGTGCAGCAGCACCTCGACCTTCGCCGTGTTCCAGTGGAAGCCGTCCTGCTCATAGCCGATGTCGCGAATCACCTCGCGAGCGACACGTTCGATCGTGTCGGGCGCGGTGTCGCCATGCGAGCGGATTTCGCCCGCGATCACCACGCGATTGGTGGTGGCAAGCGTCTCGCAGGCGACGCGGGAATAGGGATCTGCGGCGAGCAGATGATCCAGCACCGCATCCGAAATCCGGTCACAGATCTTGTCCGGATGTCCTTCGGAAACCGATTCGCTGGTAAAAAGATAGTTGCTGCGGGCCATGGCGCGTGTTCAACCCCTCAAGAACCGACGACGGACCACGAGATCGGAATCCGTGGTCCGGGCACCATCGCGGGTGGCGAACCGCGCTGGCACCACTGATGGACTCCGTGCGTCTGGGTTCTCGGCAGATAACGCGACAGCGCACCACCAAGCCCACTTAGCGCACTGTTTAACGTGGCGGCAAGCGGCACAAATCCGACCACGGACGATGTAGCGACATCCACGTCTACGCCGGGTGCGCTATCTACACCCTACATATTCACGCAGAAGTTTCAACTTCGTCGTCAGATGAAACTTTCACGGTACGACATCGGAATCAAGAGTGCTTTTTTGAGAGGCAGTCGCGAGGCCGTCGCTGATGGTCCTTGCAAGTTCAACCAGCCGCGCACGCGCACGCGGGTCCTGAATGCGGGAGAAGTTGAAGGCCAGGGTCTGCGCCTCGGGCCCGTCCATGACGAGCCAGTCGAACCCGTCGTCGATCCCGTCCGCGCTCTCTTCGGCCGTCACCGTTCCGACGTCCTCGTAAAAGAACGACACCGGAACATTGAGCGCATGCGCAATGAGGAACAGCCGTCCCGCGCCGATGCGGTTCGCCCCACGTTCATATTTCTGAATTTGCTGGAACGTCAGACCGACCCGCTGTCCCAGCTTTTCCTGACTAAGCCCCATCAGCTGGCGGCGAAGCCGCACCCGGCCACCGACATGGGCATCAATTGGGTTCAGTCGCGTCGCCATCCGTCACATCCCTCCTCGCTCACGGCTGCCTTCAATTCCGGCCCGTTTGTCAGGCGGATAGATGACATCACGCCATGGCATGGGTCAACCCCGGCGCGCGCATTGCAATGGCCGAAACGCGCATTCCGGGTTGCATTGCAAGCCCTACTCGCCTTTGATGACATGTGGCCAACGCCTCGATTGCCGGCTTCGACGCCACGGCGTCGACAGGTAGCCGAACAACCGGTCTGCGATCCGATGCCCCCCGGTCAGGCTCGCCACACGCGAAAGCGGCCGTTTTTCAACCCCGGGCCATCACACCCTGCCATCAGTTTCTCCTCTGCCGGATACGCCGTCCCAGGCCGCCCGGCAGGAAGGCGAGCGCCAGAACGATCAGGCCCGCCAACGCGGCCGAGGCATCGCCGAGGCGGGCATAAAGCGTGGGGGGCAGAGCTGCGGGCAGCGGCCCGTCCAGCACGCCCCGGCGGTCCAGCTCCAGCAGGGCGATGATCCGCCCAAGCGGATCGACGATCGCCGAAATGCCGTTATTCGCCGCACGGACCAGCGGCAGCCCTTCCTCGATGCTCCGCAGCCGGGCGGACGCGAAATGCTGATGGGGCCCCGCCGTCAGGCCGAACCATCCGTCATTGGTGACGTTCAGCAAAAAGCCCGGCCGGACCATGGGCGCCGCCCCCGCCGTCACCTCCCCCGGAAAGATCGCCTCATAGCAGATCAGCGGGCTGGCCGGCGGCAGCCCGGGCAGCGCCAGCGTCGCCGGGCCGGGGCCGGGCGTGAAATCGATGCTGCCGGCGGTAAGCTTCGGGAAGGGGTTGAATTCGCGCAGCGGCACATATTCGCCGAAGGGTACCAGATGTGCCTTGTCGTAGACGCCCACGATCCGCGCCCGATCATCGATCGCCATCACCGAGTTGAACACCCGCGGCTGCGGTTCCGTTCCCGCCGGCGCGCCGGCCGGCGGTGGCGTCCATTCCACACGGGGGGCGCCCGTGATCAAAAGACCGCCCGGCGGCACGGCCCGGGCCAGCACCTCGCGAACCTCGGCTTCCTGCTGCGGATAGTAGCCGACGGCCGTCTCGGGCCAGATCACGTCGGTGATGGTGTCGAAGCCCGGCCCCCGGGTCAGATCCAGATGCGTGCGCAGATGCTGCGCCTTCATCCCGCCGCGCCATTTTTCCTTCTGGTCGATCGCGGCCTGGACAAGGCGGAGTTTCACCCCCGGCACCATGACCGTCGGATGGGCCTCGAGACGCAGGGCGCCCCACAGGCCGACGCCCGCCAGCACCACAAGAATCAGCCCCCCGGTCATCGCCGCCGGCCGGCGGTCCCCCGGCTCCCGCACCAGCAGCAGCGCCGGGGCTGCAAAGACGGCGACGGCAAGCAGGCCCATGCCATAGGTGCCGACGATCGCGGCCCCCTGCGCCAGGGCGGGCACGGCCAGAACCGAGGCACCGGCCAGATTCCAGGGAAATCCCGTCAGCAGATGGCCGCGCAGCCACTCGGCCGCCACCCATGCCACCGCCAGAAACAATACCCGCCCGGCGCCCTTCGGCGCCGCGCGGGCCTGCGCCATGCCGGCCAGCCCCGTAAAGATTGCAAGTCCGGCCGACAGCCCCAGAACCGAGGGCACGGCCAGCGCGCCGAAGGCCGCCGCGTCGACGAAGAAGGCGACGCCGATCCAGTACAGCCCGGCCGCGAACTGGCCGAGCCCGAAAGCCCAGCCTGTCCAGAACCCCGGCCAGAGCCGGCCGCGGACGCCATCGAGCAGCAGCAGAAGCAGGGGGAAGGCAACGAAGCCCAGGGGCCAGGCGTCGGCCGGCGGCAGCGCCGCCGTCGACAGGCCGCCGGCCAGGGCCGCCAGTCCCAGACGTGCACGCACGCCAAGCCCGCCGATCCGGTCGGCGAGGCGGTGCAATCGGCCTTCCGCAGCCGGGCGGTCCCGATCGGCCAGGGTCACGCGGCCGTCGTGGCTTCAGGGGCGGTCACGCGGATGCGCAACCGCTTGATCCGCCGGGGATCGGCATCCAGAACCTCGAAGACAAGCCCCGCCGGATGCTCGACGGTCTCACCCGCCGCCGGCACACGGCCGGTGAGGGCGAAAACCAGACCGCCCAGCGTGTCGACATCCTCGTCGTCATCGACCAGAACCCTGTCGAGCCGCGCTTCCAGCTCTTCGACATCCAGCCGGGCATCGGCCTCGAAGACGCCGTCTTCCACTTCCTCCAGCCGCGGCTGCTGTTGATCGTCGTGCTCGTCCTCGATCTCGCCGACGATCTGTTCGACCAGATCTTCGATCGTCACCAGCCCGTCGGTGCCGCCGTATTCGTCGACCACGATGGCAAGATGAATGCGGGTGGTCCGCATGCGGTTCAGCAGGTCGAGCACGCGCCTGGAGGGCGCCTCGAACAGCACTTCCCGCACCAGCCCCGGGCTTTCCAGCGTGCCGGTTTCTCCCAGACGCCCGACCACATCCTTGATGTGGACCATGCCGACCAGTTCATCCAGCGTGCCGCGATAGACCGGCAGCCGGGAATGCCCCGCCTCGGCCATGGCGCGGAGGGCGGCATCGATGGGTGTGGAGATTTCGATGGCGATGATGTCCGCGCGTGGCACCATCACGTCCTCGACGGTCAGATCGCCGAGTTTCAGCACGTTGGTCACCAGCTGGCGTTCGGCGGGGTAGAGCGCCTCGCGCTCCTCCTCCTCGCCTTCAATGCGCTCGGCCAGTTCGACCAGGCTCTCGCGCAGCTCGTCCCGGTCGCGGGAACGCCCGCCGCCGAGCCAGGACATCAGCAGATGCCCCAGGGAAGTATTGCCGGCCCCGCCCGAGCGGGGCCGTCTAGACGAAGATTGGTCGCTCATCGCTTCCTGCCCGATGGGCCGCCGGCCGACGGATCCTCATGATCCGGGCCCGGGGCCCCTGCCCTCGGACCCAGGTCAGCCCTGCGGTCCGGTCGATCGTATTGCCGCCCTGCCCGGAACGGCCTCCCGATCCTCCGACTTCTCAGACTCTCCAACGAAGGCGGGGGTGTCGTCAATCATCCATCTGAACGCGGCAGCAGCGCGGCGGCCGCATGGTGCCGGGCAACCTTCGCGCGCACTCAGTCCGCGTCGGGCGCGCCCTCGATCTCGGCATAGGGGTCCTGGATGCCGAAGCCCGCCAGACAGCGGATCTCGACGGCTTCCATCTGCTCGGCCTGATCGTCGTCGACATGGTCATGGCCAAGCAGATGCAGCAGGCCGTGGGCGATCAGATGCATCAGATGGGCCCGCGGCACCTTGCCCTGCGCGGCCGCCTCGGCCTTCACCGTCTCGGCCGCGACGATCACGTCGCCCAGCATCAGCGGCGCCTCTGCCGGCAGCATGTCGAGAACCTCATCGATCGTCTCCGGATCCTCCGGATCGATGGACTCTGCGGGAAAGGACAAGACGTTGGTCGGCTTGTCCTTCTCCCGCCAGTCACGGTTCAGCTCGCGCACGGCGGCATCGTCCGTCAGCGTGACCGAGATCTCGATCAGCCGGTCCTCCGCCCGGGCGAGCAGATCCGAGGCCGCCATCGTCAACAGGGCGCCGGCCAGACGACCGATCGCCTCGGGCAGCGGCCCGTCCAACCGGGCCGCCGGCTCGTCCCAGCAGGGATCAGCCCAGATTTGCCCGACGCGCTGCAGGGCGATCTCCACCCGCCCCCCCATGAGAGCAAGCGTTTCGACATCCTCTGCCACGCCCTCGTCGCCATCCTCCTGCGGCGGCAGGTCGATCATGCCGTGTCCTCCCCGGCCTTCGCAGGGGCGGCGCCACGTTCCGCCTGCCGGCGCGGGCGACGCCGGGCTTCGTCGCGGGCGTCATAGGCGCGCACGATGCGGGCCACCAGCGGGTGGCGGACGACATCGGTATCATCGAAGGTGACGACGGGCACCTCCTTAAGCCGCCCCAGCACCGACAGCGCATCCGACAGGCCTGAGACGGTGCCGGCCGGCAGATCGATCTGCGACAGGTCGCCGGTGATCACCATGCGGCTGTTCTCACCCAGGCGGGTGAGGAACATTTTCATCTGCACCGCGGTGGTGTTCTGCGCCTCGTCCAGGATCACGAAGGCGTTGGAGAGCGTGCGGCCGCGCATGAAGGCGAGCGGCGCCACCTCGATCTTGCCGCTTTCGATCAGCTTGGCGACGATGTCGTCGGGCAGGGTGTCCTGAAGCGCATCGTAGAGCGGGCGGAGATAGGGGTTCACCTTCTCCTCCAGCGTGCCGGGCAGGAAGCCCAGCCGCTCCCCCGCCTCCACCGCCGGACGCGACAGAATGATGCGGTCGACCTTCTTTTCCAGGAACAGCGCCACCGCCATGGCCACCGCCAGATAGGTCTTGCCCGTACCCGCCGGGCCGATGCCGAAGACCAGATCATGATCGCGGATCGCAGACAGATAGGCCCCCTGGCGCATGGACCGGGGCGTGATGCGCTTTTTCTTGGTCTTGATGACCACTTCGCCGGTGATGTAGGCACCAGCCTGCGCACCGTGATCGCCGCTGCGCCCTGTCGCCGGATGCGTGACCGTGGTGGTCGCCTCTGCCGGCGGGATTTCCACCGCCTCGGTGCCGAGCGCCGCGGTCGCGGCCTGGGTGACCATGCGGATCGCGGCGTCGACCTCGGCCATGGTCACGATCAGGTTGCGCTTCAGTCGCTGGTAAAGGCCGTCCAGCACATCGGCGGCGGCATCCTGGGCACTTTCACTGCCCTGGATCGCCAGGCGGTTGCCACGGCTGACGATATGCACGCCAAGCTGGCTTTCGATCCGCACCAGATGCTCGTCATGTTCGCCGACCAGCAGCGCGAGCAGGTGGTTGTCGTCGAAATCCAGGATCACCGCATCGATGTCGGCTGCGGCAACCCGCTCGGCAGCCATGGGGGTGCGGCCGCGCGCCGCGCGATCGGTGCGCCGGGCCGTCAAGAAACCACCCCGGCGGACGCGGCGATCCGGCTGTCCCCGGCGGCGGTGATCCCGGTCGGCAGCCATTCGCCGCCCGTGATCCGCCCGTTCAGGCTGAAGGAATTGACGGTGTCGATGTCGACCTCCACCATCCGGCCCGCGGCCTCCGCGGGTGCGTCGACCACCACCGCCTGCATGTAAGGCGAGCGGCCGACCATCTGCCCGGCATGCCGGCCGGGCCTCTCCAGCAGCACCGGCAGGCGCCGCCCCGTCATGCTGGCATTGAAGGCGCGCTGCTGGGACGAAAGCAGGTCCTGCAGGCGCTGCAGGCGCTCGGACTTCACCTCTTCCGGCACCTGGTCGTCCAGATCCGCGGCCGGCGTGCCGGGACGCGGGCTGTATTTGAAGGAATAGGCGAGCGCGTAATCAACCCGCTCCACCAGCCGCATGGTCGCCTCGAAATCCGCATCGCTCTCGCCGGGGAAGCCGACGATGAAATCCCCGGACATCGCCATGTCGGGGCGCACCTCGCGCAGCCGGTCGACGACGCGCAGATAGTCTTCGGCGGTGTGCTTGCGGTTCATCGCCTTCAGGATCCGGTCGGATCCCGACTGCACCGGCAGGTGCAGATAGGGCATCAGCTGCGGCAGGTCGCGATGGGCCAGGATCAGGTCGCCGCCCATGTCGCGGGGGTGCGAGGTGGTGTAGCGGATCCGGGCGATGCCGTCGATTTCGGCAATCGCCCGCGCCAGCCGGGCCAGGGTCCAGTCGCCCGCCGGTCCGCGGGCCCCTTCAGGGGCCGCACCGTGATAGGCGTTGACGTTCTGGCCAAGCAGCATCACCTCGCGCACGCCGTCGGCCGCAAGCGCGCGGATCTCGTCCAGAATGGCCCCCGCCGGCCGGCTGTATTCGGCCCCGCGGGTATAGGGGACCACGCAGAAGGTGCAGAACTTGTCGCAGCCTTCCTGCACGGCCACGAAGGCGGTATGTCCGCTCCGGCCGGTGGCGGTCGGCAGATGGTCGAACTTGGCCTCGGTCGGGAAATCGGTCTCGACCACCGCCTGGCCCCGGCTGGCGCGCTCCACCATGTCGGCCAGACGATGATAGGTCTGCGGGCCGAAGACGATGTCGACGAAGGGGGCACGGGTCCGGATCTCGGCGCCTTCGGCCTGTGCCACGCAGCCGCCGACCGCGATCAGCCGTCCTGCGGGACCGCCGGCCGCGCGCAGCCGCCCCAGATCGGAATAGACCTTCTCGGCCGCCTTTTCCCGGATGTGACAGGTGTTCAGGATCACCAGATCCGCGTCTTCCGCCACCTCGGTCGGCGCAAAGCCCTGGGCGGCCAGCACGTCCGACATGCGTTCGCTGTCGTAGACGTTCATCTGGCAGCCATAGGTCTTGATGTAGAGCTTCTTCGTCACCCTCGCCTCGGGCCTCGTTCTGATCGGGCCGCGGTCCGCTGACCGCCTCACCCGCAAGATATCAGCCGCGCCGCGGCCGCTTCAAGACGCACACCCGGCCTTCGTCAGACCCGCACGTCCTCGGAGGTCGCCTCGCCCTCTGCTGCATCGATCTCCTGGGGGTCGAGCGGCTCGTCCTCTTCGGCCACCTGAAGGGCGCCGCCCTCCACTGCCGGGCCGCGCTGCGCCAGGACATGGCCGATCAGGGCGAGCGCCGCCGTCGAACGGCCCTGCAATGCCTGGGCGACACCGGCCGAGACCGCCTGCTCGCAATGGCGGGCAAGCGCCTTGCGGTCCTTGAAGTCATCGATGGTAACCGGTGGATGGAAAACCAGTTCCACCCGGGCGGGGCCAAGGGTCAGGGCGGTCCACAGATGGCCCGCCAGATCCATGTCACCATACCAGGCATAGGCCGGACGCAGCTTGCGCCCCATGGGCATGCCGCGGACATGGGTATAGGCCAGAGAGACCGGCTGCACCACCAGCGGCCGCCCGGTCGGCCGGCGATCCGCCACCGAGAAGAAGGCGGTGCGGAAGGGCAGCACCCGCTGGCCGTCATTGCTGGTGCCCTCGGGGAACAGGATCAGCCGGTCGCCCGCTTCCAGCCGCCTCGCCACCTCGTCGGCCTGTTCGGCCGTGCGGCTGCGCTCGCGTTTCACGAACACGGTGCGCTGCAGCTTGGCGAGCAGGCCATAGAGCGGCCAGTCCGCCACCTCGCTCTTGGCGATGAACGAGCCGGCGATCACCGATCCCAGCACCGAGATGTCGAGATAGGAGCTGTGGTTGGAAACGAACAGCGCCGGCCGGTCGCGCACCGGCGTGCCGACCACATCGACGTCGAAGCCGATCAGCCGGCAGGTCAGCCGGTGATAGAAGCGCGGGAACCGCACGGCACCGGGCAGCTTCAAAGCCACCAGCGCCGCCTGCACCGGGATCAGTGCCGCCGTCACCGCCAGATAGACCGGCAGAAGCACGGCGGCCCGCAGCCACCCGGTCATGCGCCCTCGTCGCCGGCCTTGCCCCGGCCGCGCCCCGAGCCGCCTTCATAGCGATCCCGGTAGCGCCCGGTGATCAGGTCGCTCTTTACGATCATGCAGACGTCGGTGGTGTTGAACTGCTTGTCCACCACCGCGCCGTCACCGACGAAGCCGCCAAGCCGCAGATAGCCCTTCACCAGCGGCGGCAACTCGGCCAGGGCGCGGGTGGCGTGCAGATCGTCCTTTGCCACCAGATCCATCGCGACGTAGCGCTCGGGCACCGCCACCGGCCGCAGGGCCTCGGGCGCCAGATGATAATGGTGCAGATAGGCGAGCTGGGTCTTCAGCATGTCGATATCGGTGCCGTCCAGACTGGCGCAACCGAACATCAGCTGAATGTCGTAATGCTCGAGATAGATGGCGATGCCGCGCCAGAGCAGCTGCATGGTCGAGCGGTTGCGGTATTCCGCCGCAACGCAGGATCGGCCAAGCTCCAGCAGTTCGCCCTCGACCGTCATCAGCGGGCCGATGTCGAACTCGTCGGCGGTATAGAAGCGGCCATGGGCAAGGGCCACCGACCGGCGCAGCAGCCGGTAGGTGCCGACCACCGTCGGCGCCCCGCTCGGATGGGCCTCGTCGATCACCAGAAGGTGGTCGCAGATCGCATCGAAACCGTCCAGATCGCGCTTCACAGCCGCCATCTCGGGGCTCGGCTGAGCGTGGCGTTCCTCGTAGAACACGTGGTAGCGCAGGCGCTGGGCCGCCTCGATGTCGTCGGCTCCGTCCGCGAGGCACACCCGCAGATTTCCGGAACGCAGGCCGAGGTCGGGTTGGAGTGTTTCGGTCATCCGAACATGCCCTGAAGTCTCGCGGCGATGAGGACCGGCCACCGGGGTGGCCGGTCGTGGGTGAAGGGGCGGACCGGAGCATGGCCCTCTGTCCCGGGATCCCGGACGATCCCGGAGGGGGCCCGCGCCGGTCGGCGGCGGGGCGGCCCGTCAGGCCTTGCCGGCGTCCGTGTCGTCGTCCTGGGGCTGATCCAGCGGAATGCCGTACAGTTCCAGACGATGATCGACCAGTCGGTAACCGAGCTTGCGGGCGATCTCCTGCTGAAGACGCTCGATCTCGGTGTTCTGGAATTCGATCACGGTTCCGTTGCGCATGTCGATCAGATGATCGTGATGCTCTTCGGGAATGGTCTCGTAGCGGGCGCGGCCGTCGCCGAAATCATGCCGCTCCAGAATGCTCGCTTCCTCGAACAGCCGCACCGTCCGATAGACGGTGGCGATGCTGATCCGCGGATCAACGGCACTGGCCCGGCGATGCAGCTCTTCGGCATCCGGGTGGTCGTCGGCTTCCGACAGCACGCGGGCGATCACCCGGCGCTGGTCGGTCATCTTCAGACCCTTTTCGAGACACAGACGCTCCAGTCGCGACATCTCCAAGATGGCCTGGCTCCTTGGGCAGAAAGGGGGCGGAACACGCGGATGGCCGGTCTGCGCGCTTCTGCATGCCGCCACCCCCTGTTCCGTCCGGAACGGAGGCCGCGCCATCGTCGCGCCTTCGGACGACCGTCACGAACGGATAAGGACGGCCCCATCAGAGGCACGGTCCCCGCAATCGGTCGTGGCGGGATGGTCTGGAAGACCACCCCGCCCGTCAGGCCATTATCGGACAGCAGCCGCGCAACGACAAGCGGCGGGCGCCACAGTCTTCCGACCGGCGCCCGCAAAATCGTCAGCCGAGGCAGCTGCGGGCCGGATCAATCCGCGTCGCCGCGGCCCCGACGGCCAAGACCGATGCGCTTGGCAAGATCGCTGCGCTGGCGGGCATAGCCCGGCGCGACCATCGGATAGTCGTCGGCCAGGCCCCAGCGGCGGCGATATTCTTCCGGGGTCATGTCGTAGGCCGTCTTGAGGTGGCGCTTCAGCATCTTCAGCTTCTTGCCGTCCTCGAGGCAGATGATGTAGTCGTCATGCACCGACTTGCGGATCGGCACCGCCGGGGTCGGGCGCTGCTCTTCCTCACGCGGTTCAGGCTCGCGGCCGAGGCCGGCAAGGCTCTGATAGACCTCGCCGATCAGCTGCGGCAGTTCGCCGGCCGACACGGTGTTGTTCGCGACATGGGACGACACGATCTGTGCGGTCAGCGAGAGAAGATCGAGCGGGCTCGGATTTTCGGCCATGATATGGTCTGGACCTCGGTGTCTCGGGCGGAAATCAGGGTCGGGAGCAGATGTCGGGACAGGCCGGGCCTTCCGCGCGGGAATGCCCTTGACTTCGACGGCCCGGGGGACGACGTCGAGGTCTGAGAGCCTGGCGGGTGGTCTGTCCGACCGGGATGACGATGACGAGGATGGACATCGGCACTGATGTCCGGGCCCCGCACCGGTACCGGCCTCCGCCCAGGATGGCCGTCACCGGGACGTACCCGTCCCTCGCACTCCGAGACGACGACCGGATGGTTCGCAATGAAACCAAGTGCAGATCGCTTTCTCGACGTCACGCATGATGTCTGCCCGATGACGTTTGTCAAAACAAAATTAATGATCGGGAAGATGTCCGGCGGTCAGATCGGTGAAGTCCGACTGAAGGCGGGCGAGCCTCTGGAGAACGTACCGCGGTCGGTTGTGGAACTGGGGCACCAGATCGTGGACCTGTCGGCTGAAACGGACACGCCGGACGTGTGGCGGCTGACCTTCCGAATCGCCGGCGGATAACGAAATCTCGGGCAGATTTCAGGCGGGAACCAAAGGCAGTTCCATGACTTCGGCATCCACCGCCGGGGCCTTGCCGCGTGCATAGTAACCGCGCCGACGACCTGCGATCCGGAAACCTGCCGACAGATAAAGAGCCCGCGCCGGCATGTTGTCGACCGCCACTTCCAGCAGCAGCCGGTCTGCCCCGCGGGCAGCTGCCCAGATCGCCGCCCCGTCGAGCAGACGCCGTCCCAATCCACGCCCGCGGCAGGCCGGATCGACGGCGATGGTCAGAATCTCGGCCTCGCCGGCCGCGGCCTGCACCATCACCATGCCGGAAAGCGCCGGCTCAGGGCCCAGGATCATCGCGGCCACCGTCGGCAGGGCCAGCAGATCGCGGATGGCGTCGGCACTCCACTGCGTCTCCCACGGGGCATCGAAGGCCCGCGCATAGAGTGCGGCCATGGCCGGCGCCGTATCGGCCGTTGCCGGCGCCAGATCATGGGTGCCGGTCACGGCGTCTCGATCCCGCTCGGCGCCGGCGGCAGGGCATCGGGTGCCCGCAGATAGAGCGGCACGGGCGGTGTGCCGCCGGCCTGCCCCGCCGCCAGATGGCGCTCTGCCAGGCCGATCAGATCGGCGGCATCCGGTTGCCCATGCCCGTGCGGCAGATCGTCACGGACCAGATCGGCCAGCCCGTGGGCATCCAGCAGCGGGCGCAGCAGCCGCGCCCCTGCCCCCACCGCCAGCGCCGGCCGGGCGACCAGATCGGCCGCCGCCGTCTCGGGCGTCACGGCCGCCGGCTCGCCGGGGCTGCCATCGGCAGCGATGCGCTGAACATAGACCTCGCCGCGCCGTGCATCGATCACTGCCAGCACCCCGCGCCCGCGGGCATCCGCAGCGGCGACATCTTTAGCGGCACCAGCGGCCAGCAGCTCCAGCGTGGTCATGCCAAGAACCGGGCAGCCGGCCGCCAGCGCCAGACCGCGGGCAAATCCCAGCCCGATGCGCACGCCGGTGAAGGTGCCGGGGCCGCGGGTGACCGCCACGGCGGCAAGCTCCACCGGTGCGACACCCGCCTCGGCCATCAGCCCCTTGACCAGGGGCGCCAGCCGTTCCGCCGCCGCCCGGGCATCCGGCAGAAAGAACCGGGCCACCACCTCTCCATGGCGGCCGATCGCCGCCGAGGTCGCCCCGGCGCAGGTGTCGAGTGCCAGAACTGCCGTCCGTCCGCCGAAGGTCATATGTATGTCCGTGCCCCCGGAGCCGTGCCTTGTGCTAGGGTTCCCCCGCCGCATAGCACGGACGGGACAGCTGATGTTAGAAGAAATCCTGAGCGCGCGGGACGGGGTCGATATCGACATCGCCTACGCCACCACCCGCAACTTCACCGGCCGGCCGATCTATGCCCGCGCCGCCTGCTTCCTGCATCCCGAGGCCGCAGCGGCGATGCGCCGGGCGATCGCCATCGCTGCACGCCAGGGGCTGCGCTTCCGCATCTACGACGCCTTCCGGCCGTCCGAGGCCCAGTGGAAGCTGTGGGAACACACGCCGGATCCGAACTTCGTCGCCGATCCGCGTCGGGGCTCGCCCCACTCTCGCGGGGCTGCGGTCGACCTCACGCTGATCGACGGGTCGGGAGAGGCGCTCGACATGGGCACGGGGTTCGACGACTTCACCCCGCTGTCGCATCACGGTGCCGCCGGCATCACGCCCGAGGCGGAACGCAACCGGCTGTTGCTGATGGGGATCATGACCACCGCTGGATGGGATTTCTACCGCAATGAATGGTGGCATTATCAGCTCTTCGACGCCCGACGCCTGCCGGTGTTGAGCGACACGGCCGCAGGCACGCGGCTGATGCCCGCCGGCTGACTGCCGGAACCTGACGCGATCACGAGGGGAGATCCGCCGAGATGTCGATCGAGGGACGCAAGCTGCTGGTCACCGGGGGAACCGGCGCACTGGGCCGCGCGGTGGTGCTGGCCGCGCTGGACCGGGGGGCCGAGGTCGCCGCGACCTATCTGGTGGCAGAGGAATGCGCCGCCGCCGAAACGGCATTCGGCGGCCGGGCGGTGCTGGTCCAGGCCGATCTGGGCAGCGAAGACCAGACGGCGACCGCCGTGGACGCCGCGGCGGCGGCCCTGGGCGGCCTCGACGGCATCGTCGCCATCGCCGGCGGCTTCGATATGGGGCCGCTTGCCGAGGTGGACGGCAGCCGCTTCGACGCGATGATGTCGATGAATGCCCGCAGTCTCTATCACACGCTCCGGGCCGGCGTGCCGCATCTGAAGGCGGCCGGCGGCGGATCGATCACCGCCATCGGCGCCAGGCCCGCGGTCGCAGGGGCGGCACAGATGGCAGCCTATGCCGCCTCGAAGGCGGCGGTGATGTCGCTGGTCCAGAGCCTGTCGCAGGAACTGCTGGCGAGCCATATCCGCGTCAATGCCGTGCTGCCCTCGATCATCGACACCCCGGCCAACCGCGCGGCCATGCCCGATGCCGATCATGCTGCCTGGGTCACGCCCGAGGCACTGGCGAAGATCATCCTGTTCCTGACCTCATCGGAGGCCGCCCCGATCAGCGGCGCCCTGGTGCCCGCCTATGGCCGCGCCTGACCGACCGTCTGCGGCACCCGGCCGCCGCGCCCTGGTCCTGATCCCGCCGCGCAAGCGCGACCGGCTGGCCAAGGGGTTCGATCGCGACGAGCTGGAGCGCCGCCTGATCCGCGCCGGCTTCCGCCCCGACATCCCGGATCTGGACGGGCCCGACGCTTTTCCCGAGGCCATCCGCACGGCAGGCGCCTCGGCGGAGCCGCCGGCCCTCGTCATGGTCGGCGGTGGCGACGGCACCCTCTCGGCCGTGGCCGACGCCATGGCCGAGACCGGGTTGACGCTCGCCATCCTGCCGCTCGGCACCGCAAATGATCTCGCCCGCACGCTCGCCATTCCGGCCGATCCCGCCCAGGCGGTGGACGTGGCGCTGAAGGGGCGCGTGCGGCAGATCGATATCGGCACCGTCGATGGCCGCGGCTTTTTCAACGTCGCCAGCATCGGCCTGTCGGTCGACGTCGCCGAGGCGCTGGATGGCGAGGAAAAGCGTCGTTTCGGCCCGCTCGCCTATCTGTTCGCACTGTTCAGGGTGGTGACCCGGCACCGTCGCTTCCACAGCGTTCTGACGGTCGACAACCGGCGGGTGGAGATGCGGGCGATCATGGTCGCGGTTGCCAACGGCCGCTATCACGGCGGCGGGCTGACCGTTGCCCCCGATGCCGCGATCGACGACGGCCGGCTGGACGTCTATGTGATCGAGCCCGTCTCCCACTGGCGCATGGCCTTGCTGCTGCCGGCGCTGCGTCTTGGAACCGCCGATGCCTGGATGGGTGTTCACCGTATGTCGGGCCGTGAGGTCCGGGTCGAAACCCCGTCCAAGCCGAAGCGGATCAATGTCGACGGCGAAATCCTGACCAAAACCCCGGCGAGCTTCGGCCTGAAACGCCGGGCGATCCGGGTCATGACCCCCGACCGGCCAGCGGCCGAGCTGCCGGGCACCCGGAACCGGCCGGACAACCGGCCTCCGTCATCCCCCCCACGCGCTCCGCACCCGGCGCCGCCTGAAGATCAGGAGGAGCAGATGCATCCCGAAGAGGAAGGCCTTGCCACCGAGGCCGAGATCGCCCTGCAGGATCTGGCCCGTGCCGCCCGCGAGGGCGTGGCGCTGACCGAACGGCTCGCCCTTCATGCCGGCCCGCATCTGGGCGAAGAGGTGGTGGCGGCGCTGGGCCGGATCGGCGGCGCCTGGGGCCGGATCGCCATCACCGCCGACGAGGCGCTGGATGCGATGGACCTGCCCACCCGCGACGCCGATGACGACCGGGCGCTGATCGAGGATGTGGTGAACTGGCTGGAAGGTCTGGTCGGCATGCCGCTGGATCAGCGGGTCAGCCAGCGCCTGCATCAGGCGGCGACCCGGATCGAGATCGCGATCGAAGAGGTCCGTCAGGTCGGCCAGGCCCGCGTGGCCGAAGTCGTTACCGCCGCCTATGACGAGGCCTGGTCGCTGATCGTGGCATCTCTGCCCGATCCCGATGGCGGCGGCGCCTCGGACTGAGCCATCTCGTCGTCGCGGGAGACGCCGCGAATCATCGCCCTGAGCTTGGCGACATAGCGCGGCCCCAGCTCCGAATAGGCACTGAGGCCGCCCGCCAGCTGCAGCGGATCGGGCAAGGTGCCGTCCAGCCGCGCCTCGGCACGGTGGCGCCGGAAGGCGGCATAGGCGCGGTGGGTGTTCAGATTGTGGACATAGGCCGCGACCGAGGCGGTGATGTCGGGGAAGGCACGCGCGACATGGGCCGCCCCGCGCTTGCGCGCCAGCGGCATCACACCGTCGGCCAGCCGCCAGGCCCGCTCGCCGAACAGCGCATGAGCCTCGTGCGCCAGACGGGAGCGGCCCCAGCCGCTTTCCAGGGCCGCCTGGGCGGTGATCAGGGCCGGCGGCACGGTGTCCACCCGCACCAGCAGACGCACCGGATCGTCGGCGGGAACGCCATAACGGGCGGCGATGGCCGCGACCCGCGCCTCCAGCCCGCGGGGCGGCCGACGTCCTTCCGCCCGGGCATCGGCCGCCAGCGTCACCAGCGCCCGTTCCAGCCGCACCCGGGCATTCACCGCCCGGATGGCGGGGTCAAGCGTGTCGCGAAACAGGGCCTTGCGGGTGTCGGTATCGAGCGCACCGGCCAGCTCGGCCGGCAGCGCCCCGGGTGCCGCCGCCTCGGCACGGCGGAGATCTAAGGCCGCCAGCGTCGCCGGCGACAGCCCGAAACCGCCGGCCGGCCGCGGCAGCACGCCCAGAGCGGACCCGAACGCGACCAGCCCGGCCGCAACGGCGACGGCCAGGCAGGCGAGACGGTAGCGGGGTGTCATCACGCGGAAGGTCGGCTCAGACCTGACGGACCTCGACCACCTCGGGCACATAGTGCTTGAGCATGGTCTCGATGCCGTTTTTGAGCGTCATGGTCGAGCTGGGGCAGCCCGAGCAGGCACCATGCATCTGCAGATAGACGATGCCGTGATCGAAACCCTCGAACACGATGTCGCCGCCATCCTGGGCCACGGCCGGGCGGACCCGGGTATCGATCAGCTCGCGGATGGTCGCCGTCACCTCGTCCTCGTCGACGGCCGGAGCGGCTGCCGCATCGCCTTCACCGGTCAGCACAGGCCGGCCCGAGGTGAAGTGCTCCATGATGTCCGACAGGATCAGCGGCTTCAGCAGCATCCAGTCGGCCTGTTCGGACTTGGTGACCGAGACGAAATCGGCCCCCAGATAGATGCCTTCGACGCCGTCGATGGCGAGCAGGGTGCCGGCCAGCGGCGAGCGGGCCGTGTCGTCGCCGCGCGCGAACTGGGCGCCGCCCTCGGCCACATCCCGGCCGGGCAGGAACTTCAGCGTCAGCGGATTGGGCGTCCGCTCGGTCTGGATGAACATCGGACCTGATCCTCTCTGCGGCTTTCGGGTGACGGAACCCATGCCGTCTGTCGTGCCCTGATTTGGCACCTCGATCCGGCGGGATCAAGACGTCTTCGACGCAGCCCCGTTCTGCACGATCCCCTCCTGTGGCACTCCTGCATGCCCCGGGCGGTGATCGCGGGCGAGCACGGTATAGACGGTCGGCAGCACGAACAGGGTGAACAGCGTGCCGACCATCATGCCCGAGACGATCACCACCCCAAGGCCGAAGCGGCTTGCGGCCCCGGCCCCTGCGGCAAAGAGCAGCGGCACCAGGCCGAAGACCATGGCCGCCGTGGTCATCAACACCGGCCGGAGCCGGATCTCCGCCGCCCGCCGGATCGCCTCCCGCCGGGCCAGCCCTTCATGCAGCTGCAATTCGTTGGCAAACTCGACCATCAGGATGCCGTGTTTGGCGATCAACCCGATCAGGGTGACCAGCCCGATCTGGGTATAGATGTTGAGCGTGGCCGCCCCCATCGCCAGCGGCGCCAATGCCCCGCAGATCGACAGCGGTACCGTGATCAGGATGATCAGCGGATCGACCAGGCTCTCATACTGCGCGGCCAGCACCAGATAGATCACCACCAGCGCCGCCAGGAAGGCGATGACGAGGCTCGCCCCTTCCTGAACGTATTGGCGCGAATCCGACTGCCAGTCATGGCTGAATCCGGCCGGCAAGGCCCGGGCCTCGGCGTCGAGAAACGCGACCGCCTGCCCCATGGAGACGCCCGGCGCCGGAATGGTCTGGATGGTCGCGGCATTCTGCTGGTCGAACTGGCTGAGCCGGTTGGGCTCCACCCGCATCGAGATCTCCGCGACCGCCCGAAGCGGTACCAGCGTGCCGTCGCGGCTGCGCAGGAACTGGCGGCCGAGGGCGTCCGGGGTCAACCGCTCACTCTGCAGGCTCTGGGGAATGACGTCGTAGGACCGGCCGGCCATGGCAAAGCGGTTGACGTAGTTCTCGCCCACCAGGACCGCCAGCGTCTCGCCGATATCGGCCATGGCGATGCCCAGGCTCGCCGCCTTGTTCCGGTCGACCGACACCTGCACCACCGGCCGGTCATAGTCCAGATCGCCGTCGACCACCACGAACAGCCCGCTCTCCCGCGCCCGTTGCTTGATCTCTTCCATGGTTCGGTAGAGCACGTCATGAGGCTCGGGCGTGCGCAGCACCATCTGCACCGGCAGACCGCCGGTGGAGCCGGGCAGCGGCGCCGGCTGGAACACGAAGATCGCGCTGCCCTCCACCTCGGCCACCGCCTGCTGCAACCCCGCCTGGACGTCCGACGCCGTGCGGCTGCGGGCCTCCCAGCGGGAGAGATTGGCGCCGCCGAAGCTTGCAGACGGCCCGTCGGTGCCGTTGATGATCCAGGTGCCGACCGTCTCGGGCATCGCCGCGAACACCTCGTCCAGCCGGGCCGCAAACCGCTCGGCATAGGCGAGATTGGCATGCTGGGGCGACTTGATCGCCGCCAGGACCGAGGCCTGATCCTCGACCGGCGCCAGCTCCCGCGCCGGCATCTGGTAGAGCAGCGGCAGGCTGATGCAGACGCCCAGCGCCACCAGCCCGGTTGCCCAGCGATGGCGCAACGACAGGCCGAGCAGATGCCCGTAGCTGCGGGTCAGCCCGCCGAAAACCCGCTCCGTCACCCGCGCCATCCGGCTTTCATGAAGCTTCGCCGTCAGCAGCAGCGAACTCATCACCGGCGAGAGGGTCAGCGCCACCACGCCCGAGACCACCACCGATCCGGCCAGCGTCAGGGCGAATTCCCGGAACAACGCCCCGGTCAGCCCGCCCATCAAGCCGATCGGCGCGTAGACCGCAGCCAGCGTCAGCGTCATGGCGACCACCGGCCCCGCCACCTCGCGGGCGCCGATCAGCGCTGCCTCGAAGGGCGTGCGCCCTTCCTCGACATGGCGATGGACGTTCTCGACCACCACGATCGCATCATCGACCACAAGCCCGATCGCCAGCACCATGGCGAGCAGGGTGAGCAGGTTCAGACTGAATCCGAAAGCGAGCATCAGGGCCGCCGCCCCCAGCATCGACAGCGGGATGGTCACAACCGGGATCAGCACGCTGCGCAGCGAGCCGAGGCAGAGGAAGATCACCACCACCACGATCACCAGCGCCTCGACCAGGGTGTGCAGCACCTCGTCGATCGAGGCCTGGATGAAGCCCGCACTTTCATAGGCGAGATCGACGCGGACATCGGGTGGCAGGGTCTTGCCGATCGCGGGCAGAAGATCGCGGATGCCGTCGACGATCACCAGCGGGTTGCCGGCCGGCGTCGGAAACAGACCGAGGAAGACCGCGGCCTCACCATCCATCACCGCACTGGTCTGGGTGGAGGCGGCGCCCAGCTCGATCGTGGCCACATCGCCCAGCCGGACCAGCCCGCGGGCATCGTCGCGGATCACCATCTCGCGGAAGCCGGCGACGTCGGTGACGTCGGTATTGACCGAGAGGTCCGAGAGCACATAGAGCCCGTCCAGCCGGCCGGGGGCAGCCTGGACATTGTTGGACCTGAGGGCGGCCGCCACATCGCCCCCCGTCAGCCCACGGGCCGCCAGCCGGTCCGGATCGAGCCAGAGCCGCATAGCCAGCTTCTGCCCACCGAAGACCTGGACCTTGGCGACACCATCGATGCCCGAGAACATCGGCTCCACCACCCGTGACAGATAGTCGGTCAGGGCCGGTATCGGCAGGGTATCGCTGGCAAAGCCGACATAGGCCACGGCGGTCGAATCGCCCGCCGAGCGTTCGATCACCGGATCATAGGCCGCTTCGGGCAGGCGGTAGCGGACCGACGACACTTTGGCCATCACCTCGGTCATCGCCCGGGTCGAGTCGCGGTTCAGCTCCATGCGGATCGTCACCGTGCTCCGCCCTTGCACGGAGGACGAGGAGAGATAGTCGATGCCCTCCACCGACGAGACCGCCTGAGTGATCGGCTGGGTGACGAAGCCCTGCATCAGCTCGGCCGAGGCCCCGGGATAGTCGGTGGTGACGGTGATCGTGGCGCTCTCCAGCGCCGGATACTGCCGGATCGGCAACTGGCCGAGCGAGACCGCGCCGCCCAGCAGGATCAACATGCTGACCACCAGCGCCAGCACCGGGCGGCGGACGAAGATGTCGGTGAAGCTCATGGCCGCACCTCGAGCGTGTCATGCGCAACCGGCTCCACCGCCATACCGTCCACCAGCCGCACCTGGCCCGAGGTCACCACCCGGTCGCCATCGGCGAGCCCGGAGACGATCTCGGCACGCCCGTCCCAACGCGCGCCCACCTCGACCGCCACCCGGGTCGCGACCAGCCCGCGTGCCGGATCGGCGCGCGCCACGAACAGGCTGTCGCCATAGGCGGTATAGGTGATGGCGGTCTCGGGCACCACCAGCGCCGGGGGGCCGGAGGGTCTGACCACCCGCACGCCGGCGAACATCCCGGCTTTGAGCCGCCCGTCAGGCTCGGGCAGCGTCGCCTGGATCCGGACCATCCGGGCGTCACCGATCAACGGGTCGATGGCGGTGATCTCCGCCACGAACACTTGATCGGGCCAGGCGTCGGCCGAAACCTCTACCCGCTGCCCCAGGCTCAACTCCGGCATGGCCTGCTCGTCGAGTGCGAAATTGATCCGAAGCAGGCTGGTATCGACCAGGCTCACCACCGGCGCGCCGGTTTCCAGATACTGCCCTGGATGCACCCGGCGGATGCCGGCAACCCCGTCGAACGGCGCCCGGATCGCCTTCTGATCGATAAGCGCCCGGGTCCGTGCGACGGCCGCCGCCGTCACGTCACGCTCCGCCTGGGCATCGTCCAGCTGCTCGCGAGAGGCGGCATTACGCTCGACCAGCCTCTTCAGGCGGGCAAGACGGGCCTCGGCATTGCGCAGCTGGGCCAGTTGCTGCTGCAGCTCGGCACGTTCCACCGCATCGTTCAGCTGCACCAGCAGTGTGCCGGCCTTGACCGCTTCGCCCGAGGTGACGTCGATGCCGGTGATCCGGCCGCTGGTTTCGGCCGCCACGAGCACCTGTCGGATGGCCTCCACCTCGCCCACGCCCTGAAAGCGCCGCGGCACCGTCACCCGTTCGGCCGTGGCCAATGCCACCTTCGTCGCCGGCCAGGCGGGCGCCGCCGGGGCCGGCCGGGGCTCCGCCAGAAGCAACCAGGCGCCGGCGAGGCCGGCGGCGGCGACCGCGGCGAGGCAGATCCTGGCGGTCAGCCAGAGCCAGGCGCTGTCGAGCGCCCGTTCGATGAACCCTGTCACGGAACCGATCCCGTTGCTGAATGAAGGCCGGCAGGCTTGCCGGTCCGGATCGGCCGGACTATAGAACCTCAAGTAAAGTTGAGGTCAATGGGGAACCGGGCATGCCGATAAAGCCGGACGACCGCGCCGATGCGCATCGGATCCTGACCGTGGGGGAGGTCGCAAAACGCGCCGGGGTTGCGGTCTCGACCCTGCATTTCTACGAAAGCCGTGGCCTGATCCGCAGCATGCGCAGCGCCGGCAACCAGCGCCGCTTTCCGGCCGCGGTGCTGCGCAGGATCGCGATCATCAAGGTGGCTCAGCGCGCCGGTATTCCGCTCGAAGACATCGGGGCGGCGCTCGCCCCCTTCCCGCCCGATGCGAAGCTGAGTGCCGCCGAGTGGAAGGACATGTCGTCGCGCTGGCGCGCCATGCTGGAGGCGCGGATCACCCGCCTGACCAGGCTGCGCGACGAGCTGGACGGCTGCATCGGCTGCGGCTGCCTGTCGCTGGCCGACTGCCCGCTGCGCAATCCCGGCGATGCGCTGGGCCGTGAGGGGGCAGGCCCCAGGCTTCTGGAGCGCCCGTGAAAGTCACACCTCCGCAATTATCGGGCAGGCGTGAGCTTTACCACTCGACGCGGGCACATCGAGCCACGATATGAACGTGGGCGCGTTGTGCCGACACGCCCCGCCCCACCGCCTGCAGGACGATCCGATGATGGAAGCCGAACGCCTGGACGACGTCTTAGTGCCGCGTACACCCGTGCGCCGTGCCGCCGCGGTCCCGTCGGTGCTGGGCCCGGATCCGATCGGTGAGTGGCTTGCCCAGGAAGGTCCCGGCCTGCCGGTGGGAGAGCTGATCGCCGGCCTGTCCGAGCGGTTGCTGGCAGCAGGTGTGCCGATCGATCGGGCTACCCTGCATCTGCGCCTTCTGGACCCGCAATTCCGCGGCGTGTCGATCGAATGGCGACCCGACCAGCCGGTCGAGGAGATCCGTCGCGCCCACGGGGTGGAGTTGACCGAGGCATATCTGCGCAGCCCCTTCATGCTCGTCGCCGAACACGGCGTCGGCGTGCGCCGACGGCTGACCGGCCCCAACGCCCAGATCGGCGATTTCCCGATCCTGGCCGAGCTGCACGAAGAGGGCTTCACCGATTATGCGATGATGCCGCTCGCCTTCCATGACGGCACACCCAACGCCCTGTCGCTCGCCACCCGCAATCCCGGCGGCTTCAGCGAGGGCGATCTGCGCCGGGTATCGTCCCTGCTGCCGATGGTGACGCTGGCGGTGGAGGTGATCAGCCAGCGCGGCCAGGTTCGCACCCTGCTCAAGACTTATCTGGGCGACGATGCCGGCGAACGGGTGCTGGCCGGCACCATCAAGCGCGGCGATGTGGAACGGATGAACGCCGCGATCTGGTTCTCGGACCTGCGCGGCTTCACCGCCATGTCGGAACGGGTGGCGCCCGAGGTGCTGATCGCCACGCTGAACGACCATTTCGAGGTGATGAACCGCGCGATCACCGCCCATGGCGGCCAGGTGATGAAGCTGATCGGCGACGGCGTGCTCGCCGTCTTCCCGACCCCGGTGCGCGAAGGGGCCTGCCCCTATGCCGGCTGTGCGGCGCTGGATGCCGCCCGCGACGCCGTCCGCGGCATGGCGGAGCTGAACGCCCGCCGCCGGGCACTGGGCCAGGAACCGCTGGCATTCGGCCTGGGCCTGCATGCGGGCGAAGTGCTCTACGGCAATATCGGGGCCCCCGAACGGCTGGACTTCACCGTCATCGGCCAGGCCGTCAACGAAGCAAGCCGGCTGGAGGTTCTGGCCCGCGATCTGGGCCGCACGGTCGCGATCTCATCCACCATCGCCCGGATCGTCGAACATATGGGCCGCAGGCTCGAACCGCTCGGCACCTTCCATCTGCGCGGGCTCGCCGCCGAGGAAGAGGTCTATACCCTGCCCGAGGATTGCGAGGATTGCGGCGTGGATGTGCCGGCAGAGGCCGCCGCCGTCAGGTAAGACGCAGCAGATCGTCCTCGGACAGGTTGCCGGGGACGATCGTCATCGGCACCAGCAACTCCCCCGCCAGCTGGCTTGCCAGCCAGCGCACCAGCTTGCCCGGCCCTTCCGATGGTGGGCGGGCGGCCAGCACGATCATGCCGATATCCTTGTCCTCGCGCATCTGGCGCAGGATCTCGTCGCCGATCGGGCCGACGCGGACCAGCAGTTCGGGCATCAATCCGGCGAAAGCGTTCACCTCGGCCGCAATCTCCTGCAGCACCTGCTCGGCCTGCTCGCGCAGTTCCTCGGCCATCAGATTGCCGACCGACATCCAGTGCTGGTTCTCGGCCGGCTCGATCACGGTCAGCAGGGTCACCCGGCCACCACGGGCGCGGGCACGCCGGCAGGCATAGCGCACCGCCACCCGGCTATGGGCGCTGCCATCGACGCAGACCAGGAATTTGACGGCGGGCCGGGGCTTGGGCACGGCCGCAGGGTCGGGGGTCGAAGTCTCGTCGGTCATCGGATGACAACCTCCTCAGAAGCGGCGGAACACGAAGCCTGCGGTCCAGCCGGCGGTCAGCGCAATCAGCACCGCGGCGATGCCGTAGCCGAGCGGCTGTTCATGGGCCAGACGGGCGATGTTGTCGCCCAGCCCGTCCTTGCGCACGAACAGGGGCGTGGTCTGCGCCGCCACCACCCGGCCCTCGTTCACCAGGAAGATCTCGGCCCGGTAGCCGCCGGTGGTGACATTGGACGGAAAGGCGACCGTCACCCGGAACAAACGGTCCCCCAATCGCGAGATCGGCTGCACCGCGGGCACGAACAGGCCGGCCTGCTGGCGGTTCCGGATCAGCGCGTCGCGGAAGACGGCGCGTTCCTCGGGGGCCGCATCCTCGCCGCCGGGGAAGTCCAGCCGGGTGAGGCCGATGCGATGCCGGGCCAGCATCTGGTCATTGGTGAAGGTCTCAAGTGGCGCACTTGCCCCCACCCAATAGAAGGCCGGCACCTGATTGAAGCGGATCGTGCGGGCATTGATCCACATGCCGAGGATACGGTCCTTGCGGCGGATGTCGACCGTCTCGGCCGGGCCGCGGATCACCACGATCACCTCGCCCGGGCCTTCGGTCGCGCCGAACAGCAGCAGTTCGGTGCCGGTGAAGCTGGAGGTGATGGAGATCAGATGGCTGGAAAGGTCCGCCACCAGCGGCTGTGCCCGGGCACGCAGGGTTCCCGACACCGCCGTCACCAGCGCGGCCGCCAGGGTCAGCAGAAAGACGAACAGGGCCGGCAGCCTGGCGATGCGCAGCATGTCGGCCATCAGCCCGGCCCCACGACCACGGCCGAGAACAGCTCGTCGGGCCGGATCACCAGATCGGCACCGATCTTGATTGCAGTCAGCACCACCACGGCCGCAAGCAGGCCGCGCAGATGCTCGCCGCGCAGCTTCGTGGTCAGCCTGGAGCCCACCTGGGCGCCGATCACGCTGCCGATCACCAGGATGGCCGCCAGCACCAGATCCACCGCCTCGGTCGTGACCGCGTGCATGATCGTGACGTTCATCGACACGAACAGAATCTGGAACAGCGAGGTGCCGACCACGACCAGCGTCGGCATGCCCAGGATATAGATCATCGCCGGGATCATGATGAAGCCGCCGCCGACGCCCAGAATGGCGGTCAGCACGCCGACCCCCGCCCCCAGCGCCAGCGGCAGCAGCGCCGAGATGTAGAGTTTGGACTTCCGGAAGCGCAGCTTGAAGGGCAGCCCGTGCATCCAGTTGTGCTGATGGCGCTTCTTCGCCGGCTGATTGCGGACCAGCAGGCTGCGGACCGACTCGATGCCCATCAGCACGCCGATCACGCCCAGGAACAGCACATAGGAGACGCCGATCACCAGGTCGATCTGGCCGATCGCCTGCAGCCAGCGGAAGATCAGGATCCCGACGCCGGATCCTGCCAGACCGCCGATCAGCAGCACGCCGCCCATCCGGACATCGACCGTGCCGCGACGCCAATGGGCCAGCAGGCCCGACACCGAGGCCGCAACCACCTGATTGGCCCCGGTCGCCACCGCCACCGGTGGCGGCACACCCACGAACATCAGCAGCGGCGTCATCAGAAAGCCGCCACCGACACCGACCAGACCCGAGAGAAAGCCCACACCCAGCCCCATCAGCAGGATCGCGATCGCATCGATCGACAGCTCGGCGATGGGGAGATAGATCTGCATGACGGTCCGTCTGGCGCGGGGACCGGTCCTGAAGGCGACCGGGCCGGACCATTCTGGTCCGGCCCGTCGGCGCTTGCAACCCGAAGACCGCGGTTTTCCGCGATCCGGGCCATGTCGTGAAGGTCCGCACCCGAAGGCTAAGGCCGCAGCCCGAAGGCTACGGGCGGATCACGGCCGCAACAGACCAATCGTCTCGCGCACCTCGGCCACCACCGGGTCGGCGATGGCGCGGGCACGATCGGCCCCCTTGGCCAGGATCCGGTCGATCTCGGCCGGATCGGCCATCAGGCGCTTCATCTCCTCGGCGATCGGGCCCAGCTTCTCGACCGCAAGGTCGGTCAGCCGCGTCTTCACCGTAGTGAAGGGCGCGTCGGCATAGTCGGCCACCACCTGGTCGGTGGTGCGGCCGTCCAGCGCGGCATAGATCCGGATCAGGTTGGCGACCTCGGGCCGGCGCTCCGGCTCGTAGGTCACGCCGGGCTCGCTGTCGGTCCGGGCCTTCTTCAGCTTCTGGGCGATGGTGTCGCGGTCGTCGGTCAGGTTGATGCGTGCATAATCCGACGGGTCGGATTTGCTCATCTTCTTGGTGCCGTCGCGCAGCGACATCACCCGGGTTGCCGCCCCCAGGATCATCGGCTCGGGCAGCGGCAGCACGTCCTTTTCGTAAAGCTGGTTGAAGCGCTGGGCGATGTCGCGGGTCAGCTCCAGATGCTGCTTCTGATCCTCCCCCACCGGCACATGGGTCGCCTTATAGGCCAGGATGTCGGCCGCCATCAGCACGGGATAGGCATAAAGGCCAAGGCTCGCCTTCTCGCGGTCCTTGCCGGCCTTCTCCTTGAACTGGGTCATCCGGTTCAGCCAGCCGATCGGCGTCATGCAGTTCAGCAGCCAGGCCAGTTCCGAATGCGCGGTCACGGCCGACTGGTTGAAGATCACGCAGCGTTCGGGGTCGATGCCGGCGGCGATATAGGCGGCGGTCAGCTCGCGGGTCTGCCGGATCAGCGCCTTGGGATCCTGCCAGACGGTGATGGCGTGCAGATCGACGATGCAGAACACCGACTCGTAACTGTCCTGCAGCGTCACCCAGTTGCGGATGGCGCCCAGATAGTTGCCGAG
Source organism: Tistrella sp. (assembly GCF_002684955.1). Taxonomy (NCBI): domain Bacteria; kingdom Pseudomonadati; phylum Pseudomonadota; class Alphaproteobacteria; order Geminicoccales; family Geminicoccaceae; genus Tistrella; species Tistrella sp. The sequence goes on from NZ_NYWI01000028.1 coordinate 28,065, forward strand.
ATGCAGGTTGCCGGTCGGCTGTGCGCCGGAGAAGATCCTCGCCATCTGGTCCTCGCCTTCGGCATCCGCAGACCGCCCGCCGGGTGTGGATGCCGGCCGGAGCTTGGGTCCGCGATGCGCGGTTCAATGGAAACGCGCCTATATCACGCGCGGGCCGGGGCGCGGTCAAGCGCCGCCGACACGATGAATTTTCACGGAAAGCGGCATTGCGGCCGGCTCAGATCCGGTTGGCGGTGGTCAGGATGCCGCCGATGCCGACAAAGGCCGCACCGGTCGCCCGGTTGAACCAGCGGCCATGGCGCCCCAGCCAGGGGGCGATGCGCCGCGCGGCACCCGCCAGGATCAGCTCGTAGACGAATTCGACCACGGCAAAGGTGCCGCCCAGAACCAGAAGATGGGTCAGGAACGACACGCCCGGCACCATGAACTGGGGCAGGAAGGCGGCGAAGAAGATCAGCGCCTTGGGGTTCGACACCGCCACCAGAAAGCCCTGGGTGAACAGCCGCCAGGGCCCCGCCCCGGCAATGCGGCCCCCGGCATCGGCCAGCGTCACCGAGGGCGGCGGCGCACGGAAGGTGCGGATGCCCAGCCAGACCAGATAGGCCGCCCCGATCCATTTGGCGATGGTGAAAGCCTGTTCCGATGCCGCCAGCAGCGCCCCGAGCCCGGCAAGCGAGGCCGCGACCAGCACCATGAAGCCGGTGACCCCACCCGCCGCGGTGAAGGCGGTACGGCGCACGCCGAAGCGCACGCCGTGATTGAGCGACAGGAGCCCGTTCGGCCCGGGCGTCAGCGACAGCCCCGCCGCCGCCGCCAGATAGATCAACCAGATGTCGAGCGTCATGGGGCCCCCGCGCCATAAACTGCCGGTCGGGCAGTTGCCCCATGCTACGCCCGGCCGCGGGCGCCCGTCCACATCAAGTCGGGTTGCGGGGATCGTCAGGCAGCCGTGCCCTGGGCATCCAGCGCATATCCGGCGGAGCGGACGGTGCGGATCAGATCGGGCAGGTTCTCGCCGTTCAGCGCCTTGCGCAGCCGGCGGATATGCACGTCCACCGTGCGGGGTTCGACATAGATGTCCTGACCCCAGACGCCGTCGAGCAGTTGCTCGCGCGAAAAGACCCGGCCCGGGTGCTCCATCAGGAAGCGAAGCAGGCGGAATTCGGTCGGCCCCAGATGCACGGGCTCCGCCGAGCGGGTCACCTTGTGGGCCGCCAGATCCATCTGCAGATCGGCATAGGACAGCACCTCTTCCGAGAAGGCGGGGCGGATGCGGCGCAGCACGGCGCGGATCCGGGCCACCACTTCCTGGGGCGAGAAGGGCTTGGGCACGTAGTCGTCGGCACCGCTGTCCAGCCCACGCACCCGGTCGGTCTCCTCGCCGCGCGCGGTGAGCATGATGATCGGCAGATTGCGGGTCTCGGGGTCGCGGCGCAGCTGGCGGCACAGCTCCAGCCCGGAAAGCTTGGGCAGCATCCAGTCCAGCAGCAGGACGTCGGGCTTCACCTCGCGAATGCGCCAGAGCGCCTCCTCGCCGTCATTCGCCTCCTCGACGGCAAAGCCCGCGCGTTCGAGGTTGTAGCGCAGGATGGTGACGATCGCGGTTTCGTCTTCGACGACCATGATCTTCGGACGCATCGCTCGGATGTCCTCCAGGAAGTCGGGTGGCCGGCACCAGGAACCCCGGGGGCGTGCCGGCCGGTCAGAGGGGGGTGCGGGGTGCGCGCGGGGGAAGAGACGGCCCGCCGGATCGTCCCGTGGGACGAAGCAGGCCGCCGGGCCGTCAGTCGTCGAGAACGGCGTCGCCCGACCGGTCGAGAACGGTCTCGGCCTTGGGGCGGGCGGTATCGGGCTTGGTGCCCTCGACCACGAAGATCACCTGCTCGGCGATATTGGTGGTGTGATCGCCCATCCGCTCGATGTTCTTGGCGATGAACAGCATGTGCGTGCACGCCGTGATGTGCCGCGGATCCTCCATCATGTAGGTCAGGAGTTCGCGGAACAGGCTGTTGTGCAGCTCGTCGACCTCGGCATCGTTCTGCCAGACGGCACGGGCGCGGCCGGCATCGCGCTCGACGAAGGCGTCGAGCACGTCCTTCAGCATGCGCTGCACCACCGCGGCCATGCGCGGCAGCACATGCACCGGCCGGACCGGGGCCGACTGGTTCAGGATGATCGCGCGCTTGGCGGCGTTCTTGGCCAGATCGCCCATGCGCTCCAGCTCGGCCGCGATGCGCAGCGAGGCGAAGGCCAGGCGCAGATCGTTGGCGACGGGGGCACGCAGTGCGAACAGCCGCACCACCTGCTCCTCGATCATGTCTTCCAGGCCGTCGACCTTGGTGTCGCCCGCGACCACATCGCTCGCCAGCTCGCTGTCACGGCTGGCGATGGCGCGCATCGCAAGGTCGATCTGCGCTTCCACCTGGCCGCCCATGCGGACGATGTCGTTGCCGAGGCGCGCAATCTCTTCGTCGAAGGATTTCACGATGTGCTGACCGGAAATGGGCATGAGACTGGTCTCCCTGGGCAGATCCGGTCAGCCGAAGCGGCCGGTGATGTAGTCCTGGGTCCGGACCTCGCGCGGGTTGGTGAACACCTGCTCGGTGTCGCCGAACTCGACCAGCTGGCCCAGATGGAAGAAGGCGGTGCGCTGCGACACACGGGCCGCCTGCTGCATGGAGTGGGTGACGATGGCGATGGTGTAGTTCTCGCGCAGCTCGTCGATCAGCTCCTCGATACGCGCGGTCGCGATCGGGTCCAGCGCCGAGCAGGGCTCGTCCATCAGGATCACCTCGGGGTCGACCGCGATCGCACGGGCGATGCACAGACGCTGCTGCTGACCGCCCGAGAGGCCGGTGCCGCTTTCCTGCAGGCGGCTCTTCACCTCTTCGTAAAGGCCGGCCCGCTTCAGCGACCGCTCGACGATCTGGTCCAGCTCTTCCCGGCTGTCGGCCAGGCCGTGGATGCGGGGACCGTAAGCCACGTTGTCGTAGATCGATTTCGGGAAGGGGTTGGGCTTCTGGAACACCATGCCGACCCGGGCGCGCAGCTGCACCACGTCGACCATGCGGTCGTAGATGTCGGCGGTCTCCAGCTTCACCTCGCCCTGGATCCGGACATTGGGGATGGTGTCGTTCATCCGGTTCAGGCAGCGCAGGAAGGTCGACTTGCCGCAACCCGAGGGGCCGATCAGCGCGGTCACGCTGTTGGCGTGGATGTCGAGATCGACGTCGAACAGCGCCTGCTTCTCACCATAGAACAGGTTCAGCTTGCGCGCGGTCATCTTGGGCACGAGGCCGGAAGTCATGGGCGGGCTCTCCGCTGAAGGTCTCTGATCCGCCCGGCCGGGGTCCGGGCAACGGCATCCCGGCCGGGGGAGGAGGAAGGTCTCCCGTGCCGGCTTACCAGCGGCGCTCGAAGCGCCTGCGCAGCAGGACGGCGATCGCGTTCATGATGATCAGGAAGCCGAGCAGCACCAGGATGGCGGCGGCGGTCTTTTCGACGAAGGCGCGTTCCGGGCTGTCGGCCCAGAGGAAGATCTGCACCGGCAGCACCGTCGACGGCGTGGTGAAGCCACCCGGCACGTCGGCGATGAAGGCGACCATGCCGATCATCAGCAGCGGCGCGGTCTCGCCCAGCGCCTGGGCCATGCCGATGATCGTGCCGGTCAGGATGCCCGGCATGGCCAGCGGCAGCACGTGATGGAACACCACCTGCACCGGGCTGGCACCCAGCCCCTGGGCCGCCTGACGGATCGAGGGCGGCACCGCCTTCAGCGCGGCGCGGGTTGCGATGATGATGGTGGGCAGGGTCATGAGTGCCAGCGTGAAGCCGCCGACCACCGGTGCCGATCGGGGCATGCCGAAGAAGCCGATGAACACCGCAAGACCCAGCAGACCGAACACGATCGAGGGCACCGCCGCGAGGTTGTTGATGTTGACCTCGATCAGGTCGGTCCAGCGGTTCTTGGGCGCGAACTCTTCCAGATAGATCGCCGTGGTGACGCCGATCGGGAAGGAGAGGATGAAGCAGACGAAGAGGGTGAGGGCAGAGCCGACGGTCGCTCCCCAGATGCCGGCCAGCTCGGGCGAGCGGCTGTCGGCACCGGTGAAGAAGCGGGTGTTGAAGTCGCGGCTGATCGCGTCCTTCGCCACCAGCGCGTCGTACCAGCCGAGCACCCGATCGTCGATCGGCCGCTGCGTCTCGGGCAGATCGCGGTCGATCCAGCCCTTGTCGAGCATGTCGAGATCGCCCGAGGCCGTCAGCCACACCGTCTGGGTGGTGCCGATCAGATCCGGATTGGCCAGCACGAAGTCGCGCAGCTCGAAGCGGGCATCGCGGCTGAACAGGCCCAGGGCCTTCAGGATGTCGCGGCGCTGGGTGGCGCCGAAATTGTCGCGGACGATGTCGGTCAGCAGGCCGGTATAATTGGCGTCCGCGAGCGTCTTCTGGTCGCGCGTGCCCTGCGGGTCCAGACGGGCGGGGTCGAGATTGACCTCCACCGCGATCTGGGTCTGGGTGAAGGCGCCGAGGCCCTGGCCCGCCAGCGTGCCGACCAGCACCACCAGCATGACGATGGCGAGCAGGACGGCGCCCAGACCATAGGCCTTGAAGCGGCGTTCCGAGCGGCGCCGGGCCCTGAGGCGGGCAGCAGCCGCCTGGCCGGCGTGGGGGCTTTCCCGTCCGGCGATCGGGGCGCCGGCAGGGTTCAGGGTGCTGTCGGTCATGACCTGTTGCTCCCGTCGCTCAGTCATAGGCCTGGCGATATTTGCGGACGATGTGCAGGGCCACCACGTTCAGCGCCAGGGTCATGACGAACAGGACCAGACCCAGGGCGAAGGCCGCGAGCGTCTTGGCACTGTCGAATTCCTGGTCGCCGACCAGCAGGGTGACGATCTGCACGGTGACGGTCGTGACCGCCTCGAAGGGATTGGCGGTGAGGTTCGCAGCCAGGCCGGCCGCCATCACCACGATCATGGTCTCGCCGATGGCGCGCGAGAAGGCGAGCAGGCAGGCGGCGGCGATGCCCGGCAGGGCCGCCGGCAGGATCACCAGCTTGATCGTCTCGGAGGTGGTGGCGCCAAGGCCGAGCGAACCGTCGCGCAGTGTCTGGGGCACGGCGTTGATCACGTCGTCGGCCAGCGACGACACGAAGGGGATGATCATGATGCCCATGACCAGACCGGCGGCCAGCGCCGATTCCGAGGCGGCATCGATGCCCAGGCTCTCGCCGAAACCGCGGATCAGCGGCGCCACGGTCAGTGCCGCGAAGAAGCCGTAGACCACGGTCGGGATGCCGGCCAGGATTTCGAGCAGCGGCTTGGCCAGCGCGCGGGTCTTGCGACCGGCATATTCCGACATGTAGATCGCCGCCAGCAGGCCGATCGGGATCGCCACCGCCAGGGCGATGAAGGTGATCAGCAGCGTGCCCGCGAACAGCGGGATCATGCCGAACGAGCCTTCCGAGGCGACCTGATCGGCGCGGATCGCGATCTGCGGGCTCCAGTGCAGGCCGAACAGGAAATCCAGGATCGGGATGCGCTGGAAGAAGCGGATCGATTCGAACAGCACCGAGAACACGATGCCGATGGTCGTGAAGATCGACAGCGTCGAGGCGATGACCAGCAGGATCCGCAGGATCCGCTCGACCCGGTTGCGGGAGCGGAAATCCGCGGTGATCCGCCGATAGGCCGCGGTAAGGCCGGCCAGCGCCAGGGCAAGACCGATGCCGGCAAAAGCCAGGTTCACCGTGCGGGTCAGGCCGGTGATGATCGATGCCGCCTCGCGGACTGCCGGGCTCGGATTGGACGAGACGATGTTGCCGGTGGCGAGGTTGTAGGCATCGGCCATGAACAGGTTCACGGCACCGGCGCCTGCCGCCATCACGTCTTCCGGGATCACGTCATGGACGGCACCGTTGACGATGGGTGTGCGGGCCACGATCCAGACAAATGCCAGCAGCACCGCCGGCAGGCCGCACCACAATGCCACATACCAACCGTAGTAGCCGGGGCGCGAATGCAGGGTGGACAGCCTGCCATTCGCAAGCGACACCGAGCGCCGCCGTCCGAGGAAGAATGCCACCGCGCTCAGAATGAGCACGATGAGCACGAAGGAGCTTACCGTCATGCGCCGCCTCTGCCTTCAGGCATCGGGCCGGTGGGGCCCTTCAGGTTCGCGGGTTCCGCAAGGTCGCGGACGAAAACGTTCGATGCGGCCGTTCTGTCGCGGCTGCTTCGGATGGGCGCCGGCCGGGAGGGCAGGCCTCGGCAGGCGAACGGCGGCTCCGGCGGTGCCAGCCTGCACCGGACGAAAGCCGCCGGGTCGTCTTGCGATGGTTGGGGCTGGCTGCGCCGGTATGCCGGTACAGCCAGCCCTCATCCGATCACATCTTCAGCGGAACCAGGCCCTGGGCGGTCTTCGCCACTTCGGCGCGCTCCGCATCCGGCAGGGCGATCAGGCCACGCTGGGCCAGATAGCCGACCGGGCTCATGGCGTCTTCCGAGGTGAACTCGGCCACGTATTCCTTCATGCCGGGCACGGTGCCGACATGGGCGTTCTTCACGTAGAAGTACAGCGAGCGCGAGACCGGGTATTCACCGCTCGAGATGGCGTCGTATTCCGGCGCCTTGCCCTCGATGGTGGCAGCCTTCACCTTGTCGCCGTTCTGCTCAAGGAAGCTGTAGCCGAAGATGCCGAAGGCGGCCGGGTTCGAGGCCAGCTTCTGAACGATCAGGTTGTCGTTCTCGCCGGCTTCGATGAAGGCACCGTCCTCGCGGATCGACTTGCAGACCGCGCCGCGCATCTTCTTGTCTTCGATCGCCTTCACGGCGTCGAATTCCTCGCAGCCGTGCTCCATGACGAGCTCGACGAAGGCGTCACGGGTGCCCGAGGTGGGCGGGGGGCCGAGAACCTCGATCGGCTCGTTCGGCAGCGAGCCGTCGATGTCCGACCAGCTCTTGTAGGGGTTCTCGACCAGCTTGCCGTCGACCGGAACCTGCTTCGCCAGCGCCTGCCACAGCTGGGCGCGGGTGATGTTCATGTCCGGGCCGTTGACCGCATTCGCCAGCACGATGCCGTCGAAGCCGATCTTCACCTCGGTGATCTCGGTCACGCCGTTCTTGGCGCATTCCTCGATCTCGGACTTCTTGATCCGGCGCGAGGCGTTGGTGATGTCAGGGTGCTGCGTGCCGACGCCGGCGCAGAACAGCTTCAGGCCGCCGCCCGAACCCGTGCTCTCGATGACCGGGGTCGCGAAGCCCGAGGTCTTGCCGAACTCTTCGGCGACCGCAGTCGCGAAGGGGTAGACGGTCGACGAGCCGACGATGCGGATCTGATCGCGGGCAAGGGCCGGAGTGGCGACCGCAACGATCGCAACCGCCGACAGAAGCGCGGCTTTCTTGAACACCGTTCCAACTCCTGTTGGATGTTCGTCATGTGTGCTGGCCGGCGGCAGACACGCCACCGGTCCCGATCTCGAAACGCGGCAGGCGGCGTCGTGTTTCCACCCGGCCTCGCGTCACACATGGTCTAATCCTGCTCGACGACGGGAATATCACAGTTTCATGACGGAATCATGACACACTTCGCCGCAGCCGACCCGCGCCGCTTTCTGGACAACCATTTGTAATTTCTTGGTTTAATCCAGAGGCCGGCACGCCGGAGACCCCCATCGACAATCTGTGGAAAGTTGTCTATACCTCCGGGGAAACCTTCCGGAAGCGACTGTCATATAAAGGAAAACCGCGGCAGTGTGACCTGCCGCGGCCTGACGTCGATGCATGGCTGCCGTCACGGATTCCGGCATCAGCCCTGCTCGGCAAACTCCTGGCGCAGCGTGCGCTTCAGGATCTTGCCGGCGGTGTTGCGCGGCAGGGCGTCGACGAAATGCACGGCCTTGGGCACCTTGTAGGGCGCCAGCCGCTCGCGGGCATGGGCCACCAGCTCGTCGATCCCGACCTCCTGACCGGGCCGGAGCACGACCAGGGCCGTCACCGCCTCGATCCATTTCGGATCGGGCAGGCCGATCACCGCCACTTCCGAGACCGCAGGATGGGTGAAGATGGCATCTTCGACCTCTCGGCTGGCCACGATCACGCCGCCGGTCTTGATCACGTCCTTCACCCGGTCGACGACATAGAGATAGCCCTCGTCGTCGAGATAACCCACATCGCCCGAATGGAACCAGTCGCCAGAGAAGGCGTCTGCGGTCTCGTCCGGCTTGTTCCAGTAACCGGTCAGCAGTTGCGGCGAACGGTGAACGATCTCGCCCTGCACGCCCGGGGGCACGTCGTTCATCTCGCCATCGACGATCCGGGTCTCGACATTCATCACCGGCCGGCCGGCGGAAGCGGGGCGCGCCTCGTGCTCGTCGGGGCCGAGAACGGTGGCAAGCGGGCCGATCTCGCTCTGGCCATAGCAGTTATAGGGCTGGGCGCCGGCCAGCCGCCGGCGCAGCTCCTGCAGGATCGGCACCGGCATGATCGAGGCGCCGTAATAGACGTTCTTCAGGCTGGAGAGGTCGCGCCGGTCGAAATCGGCATGGCGCAGCAGGCTGATCCAGACGGTGGGCGGCGCGAAGAACGAGGTGATGGCCTCTTCCTCGATCAGCGCCAGGCACTGCTCCGGCACCGGGGTTTGGATCAGGATGGTGGTGGCGCCGACCAGCAGCTGGGGCATGGTGAAGCAGTGCATCTGCGCCGAATGGTAAAGCGGCAGGGCTGCGAGCGCCCGATCGCTGCCTTTCAGGTTCAGTTCGACGATGCAGCTGATGTATTCGGCCAGCAACGCACGATGGGTCATCATCGCGCCCTTGGGCGCCGCCGTGGTGCCCGAGGTGTACAGGATCTGCGCCAGATCCTCGTCGGCAAGCCCGACCTCCAGCGGCTCTGCCCCGGCCGAGCCCAGCGCGACCTCCAGCGGGTCGAAATCCGCATCGCCCGTCATCGGGACGGCGAAGGCGAGATCCACCCGCCCCGCCACCGCCCGGGCGGTTTCGGCCAGATCCGGGTCATAGATCAGGCCGCGGGCGCCCGACTGCTCCACGATGTAATGCAGCTCGGTCTCGGTCAGTGCGTAGTTGATCGGCACGTGGACGAGGCCTGCGCGGAGGGCGCCCAGCCAGACCAGCAGATAGGTGTCGGAATTGCGGGCATAGACCGCCAGCCGGTCGCCGCGGCCGAGCCCGGCCTCGATCAGCCGGCGACCGATGGCATCGGCGGCGCGGTTCACCTCGGCGAAGCTCCAGCGCCGGTCGCCATGGCGGAGCGCCAGACGGTCGCGGAACTTGGCGGCCGCACGGCGCACGGCATCATTGATGGTGTTTCGGCGGATCAGATCCGACATGGCGTTCCCTCAAGCTTCGATCTTCTTGCACCGCAGGGCGGTTCTTCAGCTCATAGCATGAATCCGGGTTCACGGGGCAGCGGAAGCGGCCATGGCAGCAGCGCACAGGATAGCGTGCAGGGATGTCAGGAAGCGGCCGCCACCGGCGCCCGGCCGTTGCCGCGGCCGGCCAGCGGCAGATAGACCGTAAAGCACGACCCCTCGCCCACCCGGCTGTCGATCGCCAGATGGCCGCGATGGCGGTTGACGATGTGCTTCACGATGGCCAGCCCGAGACCGGTGGAGCCGACCTGCCGCGACCGGGCGCTGTCCACCCGGTAGAAGCGCTCGGTCAGCCGCGGCAGGTGCTCCCGCGGAATGCCGTCACTCTGGTCGGTCACCGAGAAGCCCACCGCCTCCAGGGTTGCGGCCAGCCCAACCGGCCGCGGTGCCTCGGTCGTGCGGAACAGCCGCACGGTGATCCGGCTGTCGTTGCGGCCGTATTTGATCGCATTGTCGATCAGGTTCTGGGCGACCTGGGTCAGTTCGTCCGGATCACCCAGTGCCGGCACCAGGGTGGGATCGGTCATGATCTCGATCTCGATCCCCCGGGCATGGGCCTTGAACTCCAGCCCCGAGATGACGTCGTCGATCACATCGGTCAGGTCGACCGCCGCAGCGGGCGGCATATGTTCGTTCATCTCGATCCGCGACAGCGACAGCAGGTCGTTGACCAGCCGCGACATCCGCCGGGCCTGATCGTCCATGATCGACAGGAAATGCTCGGCCGCATCCGGATCGTCGCGGGCGGGCCCGCGCAGGGTCTCGATGAAGCCGATCAGAGTGGCGAGCGGCGTGCGGATTTCATGGCTGGCATTGGCGACAAAATCGGCGCGCATCTGCTCCAGCTTGCGGATCTGGGTCAGGTCGTGGAGGGCGATCACTGCCCGGCGCGCCTCGGTATGCTCATCGCCGGCCCGCAAGGCCTCGATATGCGCCTTGTATTCCCGCCGGTCGGGGGCGGCGGTGGAGAACACCACATCAGCGAATTCACCCCGCATCAACGCCTGATCGACCGCATCCAGCAGGGCCGGATGGCGCAGCACGGCAACCAGCTCGCGCCCGACCAGCCCCTCGCCCATCGTCTCTTCGGCGGCACGATTGGCCGAGCGGATCCGCACCTGATCATCGACCGTCAGCACCAGCAAAGGCAGCCGGTCGAGAATCTGACCGAAATCATCGGCCTGAACCGCCAGCCGCTCGGCACGGCGGCGTTCCTTGAGCCAGAGCCGGAGCATGGCACGGGCGATGTCCTGGACGATCCGCCCGCCGGGCGGCGGGGCCGGGCGTTCCTCGCCATGGGCAAGCGCCTCGGCAAAATCCCGCAGGGCATGGAAGCCGCCGAGCAGCAGGCGGGCGACGGCCATGGAGCCGGCGACCGAGACCACCACACCGGCCAGCGCCCAGTGCCAGTCCAGCGCGCCCGCAAAACACAGGCCGCCGAGCGTACCCACGGCAGGGGCCGCGATCGCCGCCGTCGCGCCGAAGAAGCGCCTGATCTCGTTCCGGTCGAATACCGCCATGTCCACCCGCCATCGGCCGTGCCGCATCTGCCTGCCCCCGGTGCACGCTTCCCGGCGGCACGGCCCGCCAGACTGCCCGAGCCCGGCGGCCGGTCAAGCAACCTCGCCATGAAAGTTTTACGACGCGCGCATCCCCGGGGACACGCGCGTCGCAAAGAGGCAGAGGCGAACCGCGAAAGAGGGAGAGCGGCCGCGATCAGCGGCCGGTCTTCTCCTCCTGGTCGAGGATGGCGTCATGAGCGGCCACGGCCGCGATGTTCACCATCTCGGCCACGGTGGCACCCATCTGCACGATCTGCACCGGCTTCGACATGCCGCGCAGGATCGGGCCGATCTGCACACCGCCGCCCAGCTTCTGCAGCAGCATGGCCGAGATGTTGGCGCTGTGCAGGCCGGGCATGACCAGCACATTGGCCGGCCCGGTCAGGCGCGAGAACGGGTAGTAGCGCTGCATCAGCTCTTCATCCAGCGCCACATCCGCCGACATCTCGCCGTCGAACTCGAAGCCGACCCCGCGCTCCTCCAGGATCCGGCAGGCCGCACGGATGCGGTCGGCCTTTTCGCGGTGGGGGTTGCCGAAATTGCTGTAGGACAGCAGCGCCACCCGCGGCTCCAGCCCGAAGCGCTTTGCCGATGCCGCGGCCTGCATGGCGATATCGGCCAGGGCTTCCGCCTCGGGCAGCTCGTTCACGGTGGTGTCGGCGATGACGATGGTGCGGCCGCGGCTGACCATCACCGACAGGCCGATCAGGGTCTCGTCCGGCTCGGGATCGATCACCAGCTGCACGTTCTCGAGCGCGACCCAGTAGTTGCGGGTCAGGCCCGTGATCAGGGCGTCGCCGTCGCCGCAGGCCACCATGCAGGCGCCGAAGACGTTGCGGTCCTGGTTCACAAGGCGCTGGACGTCGCGGTAGAGATAGCCGCGGCGCTGCAGGCGCCTGTACAGGAAGTCGGCATAGACCTTGTTCTTTTCCGACAGCCGGGCGTTGTGGATGTCGATGTCGAGATCCGTGCCGTCGCCCAGGCCCAGGCGCAGCATGCTGGCCTTGATCCGCTCCTCGCGGCCGATCAGCACGGGCTTGCCCAGGCCCGACTTGGCCCACTGAATGGCGGCGCGGATGGTCTGCTCTTCCTCGCCCTCGGCGAAGACGACCCGCTTCGGGTTCTCGTGCACCCGCTCGATCAGCCGCTCCAGGCTGTCGGCGGTGGGGTCGAGCCGGGCGCGCAGCGCGCGGACATAGCGGGGCGCGTCGACCAGCGGCTTGCGGGCAACACCGGTCGCGGTCGCGGCCTTGGCCACCGCCACCGGCACGGTCGACATCAGCCGCGGATCGAACGGCGCCGGGATGATGTAGTCGGGGCCGTACTGCATGCGGCGGTTGCGATAGGCACGGGCCACCTCGTCGGGCACGTCCTCGCGCGCCAGGCTCGCGATCGCATAGGCGGCCGCGATCTTCATCTGCTCGTTGATCTCGGTCGCCCGCACATCCAGCGCGCCGCGGAAGATGTAGGGGAAGCCCAGCACGTTGTTGACCTGGTTCGGATAATCCGACCGGCCGGTGGCGACGATGGCGTCGTCGCGGACCTGGGCGACTTCTTCCGGGGTGATCTCGGGGTCCGGATTGGCCATGGCGAAGATGATCGGCTTCGGCGCCATCGAGGCCAGCATCTCAGGGGTGAAGGCGCCCTTGGCCGACAGGCCGAACGCGACATCGGCGCCCTTCAGGGCATCGGCCAGGGTGCGGGCATCGGTTTCCACCGCATGCGCCGACTTCCACTGATTCATGCCCTGCTCGCGGCCCTTGTAGATCACGCCCTTGGTGTCGCAGAGGATGGCGTTCTCATGCGGCATGCCCATGGCCTTGACCAGTTCCAGGCAGGCGATACCGGCCGCGCCGGCGCCGTTCACCACCATGCGGATGTCGCGCAGCGACTTGCCGGTGATGTCGAGCGCGTTGATCAGCCCCGCAGCCGCGATGATCGCGGTGCCGTGCTGGTCGTCATGGAAGACGGGCACGTCCAGCAGCTCGCGCAGGCGCTGCTCGATGATGAAGCATTCCGGGGCGCGGATGTCTTCCAGATTGATGCCGCCCCAGGTGGGGCCCAGGAAGCGCACGCAGTTCACGAATTCCTCGACGTCTTCGGTCGAGACCTCGATGTCGACCGCATCGATATCCGCGAACTTCTTGAACAGGACGGCCTTGCCCTCCATCACCGGCTTGGAGGCGAGCGCCCCCAGATTGCCGAGGCCGAGAACCGCGGTGCCGTTCGAGATGACGGCGACCATATTGCCCTTCGACGTGTAGTCGTAGGCCTTGTTCTCGTCCTTGTTGATGTGCAGGCACGGCCAGGCGACGCCGGGGCTGTAGGCGAGCGACAGGTCGCGCTGGGTCATCAGCGCCTTGGTCGGCGTGATCGACAGCTTGCCCGGCCGGTCGCCCTGGTGGAACTCCAGCGCCTCCTGCTCGGTCACGTAATACTTCTCGCCATCCATCCGGGTAGCCCTTCGGGTTTTTGATCTTCTCTGAGGTCAAGACGACGGCCCGCCCCCCAGGCCGCAAAACGGCCGCAACCCTTGCGCGGGTCACGAAAGGCAGACACTGTAACGAAATTTCAAGAGATCGTCGCGCGACATGATTGGGGCCACATGCCGTGCAGGCAGGGGGCCGCGGGCACCGTTCTCCGTCTCCGCCGCCATCGGCAGAGAGGGCACCGCCGATGGGTCATACAGTTTTATAAATCATCGGCTTCCGGTCGTATTATTCCAAAAGGTCGCGGTTGTCCGTTTTTTTATAGCCGAAGCCGGTCCATGTGTCGACGGGTGAAACCCGCCCCGGACGCAGGGGGCCGGTGGCGGCCCTTGTCGGGTGCCGGGCTCTCGCGCTAGGGTCGGCCGGCCCGCATGCGCCCTTGCGGCCAACCCCCTTCTGCCGAGCTGCCCGATGACCAGATCCCGCCAGCGGACCCCCGACGACCGCCCCGACGCAGCGGCCGACGACGAGATCGCCGGTGCCACGCCGATGATGGCCCAGTATCTGGCGGTCAAACGCGAGCATCCGGGCTGCCTGCTGTTCTATCGCATGGGCGATTTCTACGAGCTGTTCTTCGACGATGCGATCGAGGCGGCGCGCACGCTGGACATCACCCTCACCCGCCGCGGCCAGCACAAGGGGGAGGACATCCCCATGGCCGGCGTGCCGGTGCATGCGGCCGAGCACTACCTGTCGCGGCTGATCCGCGCCGGCCACAGGGTGGCGATCTGCGAGCAGACCGAGGATCCGACCGAGGCCCGGCGCCAGCGCGGGTACAAGGCCCTGGTCCGGCGCGAGGTGGTGCGCGTCGTCACCCCGGGCACCATCGTCGAAGACACGCTGCTCGATGCCCGGCGATCGAACAATCTGGTCGCCCTCGCCCGGGCCGACAATCGTCTGGCGCTGGCCTGGGTCGATGTCTCGACCGGCGAGTTTGCGGTGACCGGCATCGAGATGGCGGCGCTGGCGGCCGAGCTTGCGCGGCTGGAGCCCTGCGAACTGGTGGTCGCCGACCGGCTGCTTGAACGGCCCGAGATCGCGGCCGCCCTGGCCGAACTCGGCCCCGCCCTCACGCCGCAACCCACCGCCCTTTTCGACCCCGGCGCCGCGACGAAGCGGGTGATGGAGCATTACGGTGTCGGCGCCCTCGACGCCTTCGGCATCGAAAGCCGCGCCGAGGCCGCCGCCTGCGGCGCGCTGATCGACTATGTCACCCTCACCCAGAAGGGCCGCGTGCCGCATCTGTCGCCGCCCCGGCGCGAGGGTGTGGAGACGGTGATGGCGATCGATCCGGCCACGCGCCGCAGCCTCGAGATCGTCCAGACCATGGCAGGCGAGCGTCGCGGCAGCCTGTTGGGGCTGATGGATCTGACGGTGACCGGCGGCGGTGCCCGGCTGCTCGCCCGCCGGCTGTCGGCGCCGCTGACCGACCCGGAAGCGATCGGCGCCCGGCTGGATGCGGTCGCCCATCTGCTCGACGACGACCTGCTCTCGGAAGAGCTGCGCGACCTGCTGGGTGGCATGCCCGATCTGGAGCGCGCCCTGCAGCGACTGTCGCTCGGCCGCGGCGGCCCCCGCGACCTGCGCGCCATCGGCGACGGTCTTTTCCGGGCCGGCGAGATCCGCGACCGGCTTCTTGAAGACGGCAAGGGTTTCGGCGACCTGCCCGAGGAACTGGCCCGGGGCCTTGCCGCCCTCGGCTCTCATGGCGCGCTGGCGCACCGGCTGCGCACCGCCATCGAGGCCGAACCGCCGCTGCTCGCCCGCGATGGCGGCTTCATCGCCCGTCAGTTCGATCCGGCGCTCGACGAGCTGCGCTCGCTTGCCACCGAAGGCCGGCGCCATATCGCGGCGCTTGAAGGCGAATGCCGCCGCGACACCGGCATCGCCTCGCTCAAGGTCAAGCACAACAACGTGCTGGGCTTTTTCATCGAGGTCACCCCTGCCCATGCCGACAAGCTGGCCGGGCGCGACGGCTTCATCCACCGCCAGACGCTGGCCAATGCGGTGCGCTTTACCACCGTCGAACTCGGCGAGCTGGAAACCCGCCTCACCCGTGCCGCCGATCAGGCCCTCGCCGCCGAGCTTCAGGCCTTCGAACAGCTGACCGCCGAGGTGGTCGCGGCTGCCGACGGGATCGCCGCAGCCGCAGCAGCCCTGGCGGTGATCGACGTCTCGGCCGCGCTCGCCGAACTCGCCCGCGCCCGCAACTATGTGCGCCCCGACATCGACCGCAGCACCGCCTTCGCAATCGAGGGCGGCCGCCATCCGGTGGTGGAAGCCTTCGTGGAGGCAAGCGGCGGTGGCCGCTTCGTCGCCAATGACTGCGATCTGGGGGGGCCGGCAGGACAGGCGGGGGATGACGGCAGGCCCGGTCTCTGGCTGCTGACCGGCCCGAACATGGCCGGCAAGAGCACCTTTCTGCGCCAGAACGCCCTGATCGCGGTGATGGCCCAGGCCGGTAGCTTCGTGCCGGCGACCCGCGCCCGGATCGGCGTGGTCGACCGGCTGTTCAGCCGTGTGGGTGCGGCCGACGACCTTGCCCGCGGCCGGTCCACTTTCATGGTCGAGATGGTCGAGACCGCGACGATCCTCAATCATGCCGGTCCCCGGGCGCTGGTGATCCTGGACGAAATCGGCCGCGGCACCTCCACCTGGGACGGTCTGTCGATCGCCTGGGCGGTGGTGGAGCATCTGCACGACGTCAACCGCTGCCGCGGGCTGTTCGCCACCCATTATCATGAACTCACCGCCCTTTCGGCCCGGCTCGACCGATTGTCCTGCCACACCATGCGGATCAAGGAATGGCAGGGCGAGGTGGTGTTCCTGCACGAGGTGGCCGCCGGTGCCGCCGACCGGTCCTATGGCATCCATGTCGCCCGGCTCGCCGGCCTGCCCAAGCGGGTGATCCGCCGGGCCGAGGCCGTGCTGGGCCAGATCGAGCGTGGCGAGGCCGGCTCTCCGGCCGCAAAACTCGCCGACGATCTGCCGCTGTTCGCGAGCCTCCGCCTGCCGGAACCGCCGCCGGCGCCGGCGGCACCGGACCCCAATCCGGAAGCCGAGGCGGCGCTGGCGCTTCAGGCCCGTCTTGCCGCCCTCGACCCCGACGATCTCACCCCCCGCGCCGCGCTGGAGCTGGTCTACCGGCTCCGGCGCGAGGCGCGGGGAGAGGCCCCCGGGGAAGGCGACGTGGCGGAAGGCGATCAGGCCGTCGGCAGCCTGTAGTCTTTGAAGGCCTCCCGCAGCTTGATCTTCCAGATCTTGCCGGTGGCGGTGTGGGGCAGTTCATCCAGCACCACCACGTCGTCGGGCATCCACCAGCGCGCGATGCGCGGCTCCAGATGGGCCAGCACATCCTCGCGCGTCAGCTCGGCGCCCGCCCGCGGGGTGACGATCAGCAGCGGCCGTTCCTGCCAGCGCGGATGCGGCACGCCGATCACCGCCGCCTCCAGCACGCCCGGATGGGACACGGCCTCGTTCTCGATCTCGATCGAACTGATCCATTCGCCGCCCGACTTGATGACATCCTTGGTCCGGTCGGTGAGGCGCAGATAGCCGTCGGCATCGATGGTGCCGACATCGCCGGTCGGGAACCAGTTCCGATCGTCGACCGCCAGCCCGTCGCGGCCGAAATAGCCCTTCACGATCCAGGGGCCGCGGACCTGGACATTGCCGGGCGTCCTGCCGTCATGGGCAACCGGTGTGCCCGCCTCGTCGACGATCCGGACCTCGGTGCCATAGACCGGCCGGCCCTGGGTCAGGCGCAGGCTGCGCAGCGCCTCTTCGTCCAGCCCCTCATGCTTGGCCAGCGGCAGGGCCACGGTCACGATCGGGCTGGTCTCGGTCATGCCCCAGGCATGAATCATGGTCACGCCAAGCTCGCGATCAAAGCGTTCCATCAGCGCGCGCGGCAGGGCACTGCCACCCACGAAGACCCGCTTCAGCCGGGTCGGCCGGTCCTCGGGGTGCTGGTCCAGATGCTGGAGATAGGTCACCCACACCGTGGGAACGCCGCCGCTGACCGTGACCCCCTCGCCGTTGATCAGCTCCACGATGCTCGCGGGATCGAGTTTCGAGGCGGGGAAGACCAGCTTCGATCCGGCCATGGCCGCGGCATAGGGCACGCCCCAGGCATTGGCGTGGAACAACGGCACCAGCACCAGGATCGTCTCTGCCGCAGACGCTGCGATGGTGCTGTCGACCGAACAGCTGATCAGTCCGTGCAGCACGGTGGAGCGGTGGCTGTAGAGCACGCCCTTGGGATTGCCGGTCGTGCCCGAGGTATAGCAGAGCACCGCGGCCGCGTTCTCATCCAGCTGCGGCCAGTCATATTCCGTGGGCTGGACGGCGATCAGCGTCTCGTAGCAGAGCGCACCGGGCAGGCTGGTCTCGGGCATATGGGCGTCGTCGGTCAGGATGACCCAATGGGTCACGCCGGGCAGATCGGCGGCGACGCTTTCCGCAACCGACACCAGGTTCAGGTCGACGAACACCACCCGGTCGTCGGCATGGTTCATGATGAAGGCGACCTGATCGCGGAACAGCCGCGGATTGACCGTGTGCAGGACCGCGCCCGAGCCCGAAACGCCGAAATAGAGTTCGTAGTGGCGATGGGTGTTCCAGGCCAGCGTCGCAACCCGGTCCCCCTCGGCGATGCCAAGTGCCGCCAGAGCATTGGCCACCTGCCGTGCCCGGGCTGCGACCTCGCCATAGCTGGTGCGGAGGATCGGGCCTTCATTGGTGCGGGTGACGATTTCCGTGGCGCCATGGGCCCGCGCCGCATGCTCGATGATCGACGAGATCAGCAGCGGCATGTCCTGCATAAGTCCGTTCACGTGAACCTCCCTGGAGCGGGTGGATTCGTGACGCCCACCCTGGTCTTTCTTCGTGTCGCCGCACCGGACTCCGGTGCATTTTTCATGATGCAACGCAATAGATTGCTGCGATGCAGGGAAGACAACCGGGTTCCTTCCGGCATTCTGCCTGATCAGGCCGCTGTTTTCTTGGCCGCAGATGCGGTCCCGCGGTTTTCGTTGCAGGGATACTTGACGCCTGAACCCATGGGCATATACCTTACCCATGAGTAAATAATCTAACAACAGTTAGAATAAGGAACCGCCATCCACCCGGACCGGCGGCTCCGGTGGCACGCGCGGGCCCCTGGTTTCGCGCCGGAACCCATCGTCCTGGGGAGGACATCCATGACGTCTCGCTGGAAGACCGCGATCGCTGCGGCCGCTCTGATGCTGTTCCCTGCGGCCGGTCAGGCGCAGGTTTCCGACGATGTGGTCCGGATTGCGGTCATGAACGACCGCAGCGGTGCCTATGCCGATTTCGGCGGGGAAGGCTCGGTCGCCGCCGCCCGGCTCGCGGTCGAGGATTTCGGTCCCACCGTGCTCGGCAAGCCGATCGAGGTGATCTCGGGCGACCACCAGAACAAGCCTGATCTGGGCGTCTCGCTCGCCCGGCGCTGGGTGGATACCGAAGGCGTCGACATGATCATCGACTTCGGCAACTCGGCGGTCTCGCTCGCGGTGCAGGATCTGACCGCGGGCCGGCGCGTGGTCATGCATGTCAGCTCGGCCTCGGATGCGCTTTTCGGCCCGCGCTGCTCGCCCACCGGCTTTCTGTGGAACTACGACACCACGGCCATCGCCAATGCCATCGGCAAGGCCTCGGTCGAGGCCGGCAATGACAGCTGGTTCTTCATCACCGCGGACTATGCCTTCGGCCATGCCATGGAGGCGCAGCTCACCCGGGTGATCACCGCGGCAGGCGGCAAGGTGCTGGGCCAGGTGCGCCATCCGGTCGGCAATACCGATTACAGCTCCTTCGTGTTGCAGGCCCAGGCATCGGGGGCGAAGATCATCGCCCTGCTGAATGCCGGCGGCGACACCACCAACACCATCAAACAGGCCGCCGAATTCGGCCTGGTCGCGGGCGGGCAGAAGCTGGCCGGCACCACATTCTATATCCTGAACGTCCATGCCCTGGGGCTGGAAGCCGCACAGGGCCTGCAGGTGGTGACGCCGTTCTACTGGGATCGCAACGACGCCTCGCGCGACTACACCCGTCGCTGGCGGGCGGCGATGAAGACCGACAAGGCCCCCACGCACAACCATGCCGGCGTCTACAGCGCCACCCTCTCCTACCTCAAGGCCATCCAGGCGGCCGGCACCGACGAGGCGATGGCGGTGTCGAAGAAACTCAAGGAACTGCCGGTCGACGACTTCTTCGGCGAAGGCGCCCATGTCCGCGCCGACGGGCGGATGATGAAGGACCTGTTCCTGGTGCAGGTCAAATCGCCGGCCGGATCGAAGGCCCCCTGGGACTATTACACCGTGCTGAACCGCATTCCGGCCGAACAGGTCGTCCGGCCGATGTCCGAAGGCGGCTGCCCGCTGGTGGCCGGCGCCTCCTGAGGCTCATCTGCGGAACCCGATCCCACGCGGAAGATTTCTTAACCACGGATGGCGTATCCCGTCGGGATCGATGATCCCGACGGGCGGACCTGCCCGAAGGGCCGGTCTTCTTGTCGCTTGTCCCCCCGCGCAGACGGCCGGATAGTGTCGTCCCTCTGACCCGTCCGGCCCGGACGGGTGACAGGGATGTTCGCATCTGGCTGGTCCAGCGACGAGGAACGGGATGAACGGGCAAGGACGTTTGGCACGGTTGCTGGCACCCCAGATCCTGCGGCCGGCCGCAGCGATCGCGATGTTCGCCGTGTTCGGGCTGGCGCTCTGGGTGATCCATTACGAAACCCGGACCATGTCCTTCGAGGACATCCGCGCCGCAATCGGCAATGTCGGCATGATCGACGTCGCCGCCGGCTGCGGGCTGACGGCGCTGTCCTTCCTGATGCTCATCGGCTTCGATGCGCTGGCGCTCAGATCCTCGGGGATCAGGGTGCCGTTTTCGCGCATCGCCTTTGCCGCCTTCTGCGCCCAGGCGATCAGCCATACGGCCGGTTTTGCCGCCCTGACCGGTACCTCGGTCCGGCTGCGCGTCTATGGCAATGCCGGCGTGCCGCCCGCCGCCGTGGCGAAGCTGATGGTGTTCTGCGCCACCGCCTTCACGCTGGGCGCCGTCACCCTGGGCGGGCTTGCCGGGCTGTTCGAAGGGACCAGGGTCGCAGCCGCGCTCAACCTGCCTGAAGCCGTGGTCCATCTGGCCGGCATTCTGGCGCTGGCGGCCTTTCTGATCTATGCCACGGCATCCGCGCGGGGGGCCGGCATCCATGTCCGCAGCTGGCGGATCGCCGTGCCGGCCCTGCCGGTCACGATCGGCCAGACCCTGCTCGCGATCGGCGATCTGATCGCTGCCGGTGCGGTGCTCTGGGTGCTGCTGCCGGCAGATCTGCCGCTGTCTTTCCCGGCCTTCCTGGGCCTCTATGTGGTCGCGATCGTGGCGGGCGTGCTGGCCCATGTCCCGGCGGGGCTCGGCGTGTTCGAAGGCATCGTCCTGCTCTTCCTGCCCGGCGTGCCGGCACCGGAAGTGCTGGGCGCGCTGGTGGTCTATCGTTTCGTCTACAACCTGGTGCCGCTGATCCTGGCCGCCACCCTGATCGCGCTCGCCGAGGCCGGCCGGGCGGCCGGGCGCATGGCGCCGGCGATCCGTCGGGCCGGGGCCGGTGCAGCCCAGATCGCGCCCATCGCCTTTGCCCTGCTCGCCATCGCCTCCGGTGCCGTTCTGCTCGCCTCGGCCGCGACCCCCGCCGCCACCGGCCGGCTCGATCTGCTGGACGGCCTGCCGCTGGTCGTGGTGGAAGCCTCGCATCTGGCCAGCGGCGTGGTCGGCCTGCTGCTGCTGGTGATCGCCCGCGGCCTCGCCCGCCGGGTGGATGCCGCCTGGATGGCCGCCACCATTCTTTCAGGCCTGGGCGCCGTCCTGTCGCTGCTCAAGGGCTGGGACTGGGAAGAGGCGATCCTGCTTGCCGTCGTGGCCGGCCTCCTCATTCTCGCCCGTCGGGCCTTCTATCGCCGCGGCTCGCTGCTGCGCCAGCCGATGACGCCGGCCTGGGTGGGCGCGCTCGCCATGATGGTGGGCGCGGCCGCCTGGCTCGCCTGGTTCTCGTTCCGTCACGAAGCCCTGTTCTCCCAGGGCCTGTTCACCTTTGCGCTTGAAGCCGAGGCGCCGCGCAGCCTTCGGGCGACGGTCGCGGTGCTGGCGCTCGGGCTGGTGCTGTTCGCCGCCCGCCTCTTCGCCCCGGTCCGTGCCCGCCCCGGCCCCCCCACCGAAGAAGATCTGGTTCAGGCCGAACGGATCGTCGCGACATCCACCTCCAGCACCGCCCAGCTCGCCTTCACCGGCGACAAGAGCTTCATCTTCTCGGAATGCGGCGACGCTTTCGTGATGTATGCCGCCTCGGGCCGCTCGCTCGTCGCCATGGGCGATCCGGTCGGGCCGCGCCACGCCTGGGCCAATGTCGCCTGGATGTTCCGCGAACTCTGCGATGCCCATGGCGCGATCCCGGTCTTCTACCAGGTCTCGGCCGAAGCCCTGCCGCTCTATCTCGATCTGGGCCTCAGGATCGTGAAGCTGGGCGAGGAGGCGGTGGTGCCGCTCGCGCAGTTCTCGCTCGACGGCAAGCCGCGGGCGGAGCTGCGCTATGCCCATCGCCGCGCGATCAAGGACGGCGCCAGTTTCGAGATGCTGGCCCCGGGCGAGGCGCGGCTGCTGATGCCCGAGCTGCGCAAGGTCTCGGATGTCTGGATGGAGCAGCGTCAGGCGCGCGAAAAGCGCTTCTCGCTCGGCCGGTTCGAGCCGGCCTATCTGAACCACTGCCCGATCGCAGTCGTCCGCCAGAACGGCCGGATCGTCGCCTTCGCCAATCTCTGGCCATCGGCCGGGCACGAGGAAATGGCGCTCGATCTGATGCGCCATCTGCCCGATGCGGGCTATGGAATCATGGACTACCTGATGGTGGAGATCATGCTCCACGCCCGTGATGCCGGCTGGAAGTACTTCTCGCTGGGCATGACCCCCCTCGCCGGCCTGCCCGACAACCCGCTCGCCTCGGCCTGGAGCCGGGTCGGCACCTTCATCTACGAACACGGCGAGGGCATCTACAACTTCCAGGGACTGCGCCGCTTCAAGCAGAAATTCCTGCCCGACTGGCGGCCGCGCTACCTCGCCTCGCCTGGCGGCACCGCCCTGCCGCAGGTCGGGCTCGACGTCGTCGCACTCATCTCGGGCGGCATCAAGGGGGTCATCGGACGATGATCTGGCGGTCGCTGCGCCGGGTGGCGCATCTTGCAGTGCTGGCCCTGCTCTGCGCCGTCCATGGCGGCGCCGCGCAGGAACCCGAACACGATACGATCCGTACCGACTGGCTGGTCGACGAACCGGCCGACGGCGCACAAGGCCCCCATGCCCGGGATCTGGCGGTGATCATCTCGGGCGATG
This sequence comes from Tistrella sp., assembly GCF_002684955.1. Lineage (NCBI taxonomy): Bacteria > Pseudomonadati > Pseudomonadota > Alphaproteobacteria > Geminicoccales > Geminicoccaceae > Tistrella > Tistrella sp. Next base: position 50,908 of record NZ_NYWI01000028.1, read on the forward strand.
GCGGCTGGGCCGATCTCGATCGCGATCTCGCTGCCCGGCTGGAAGCCCGCGGCGTCGCCGTGCTCGGCGTCGATGCGCTGCATTATTTCTGGACCCGCCGCACCCCCGACGAGGTGGCCCGCGAACTGGCACCGCCGATCGCCGATCGGATGGCCCGCTGGAAGCGCGACCGGCTGATCCTGATCGGCTTTTCCTTCGGCGCCGGCATCCTGCCCGATGTCGCAGCCCGGCTGCCCGGGGATCTGATCGACCGCTCGGTTCTGGCGGTGATGCTTACCTCCAACACCTGGGCGAACTGGGAGGTGCATCCGGGCGACTGGCTTCTGGACGAGCCGCACAAGGAATCGACCGATGTGGTGGCGCCCGCACTGGCGCTCGCCCATCCGCCGATCGTCTGCGTCTACGGCACCGACGAGACCGATGTCTCGGCCTGCCCCAAACTCACCGGCCATGCGACGGTCATTCCCCTGCCGGGCGGTCATCATTTCGACGGAGATTACGATCGTCTGGCCGATCTTGTGCTTGCGCATGTCGATGCCACCCCAACCGTCGCCGAGGCCGAAGCCGCCGCGGCGAAGTGAGCGCATCTCCGTCAACGTTGCCGTTGATCCCGACCCGTCTCCGGCGCAAAACTGTTGCCGCGGCCCCGCCGCACCCGGCGACCGATGGAGACCCCGCCCGCATGAGCAGCACCCGCAATCGCACCCCGGATCCCCAGGCCGTCTGGATCCTGGATCTGGTCAAGGCATCCGAACGCGACCCCTATCCGAAAATGGGGGTAGAGGCGGCGCGCCGGATGTTCGACGAGGTGGTGGTGCTGCTGGATCTGCCCCGGGCGGAACTGCCCGTGGTCGAGGATCATACCCTGCCGGGGCCTGACGGCACCGATCTGCCGGTCCGGCTCTACCGGCCGGCGGCTCTCGATCCCGATGCGCCCCCTCTGCCGGCCCTGCTTTACATTCACGGCGGTGGCTGGACCATCGGCAGCCTGAACGCCTATGACCGGCTCTGCCGCCATATCGCGGCGGCGGCCGGCATTGCGGTCGTCTCGCTGGATTATCGCCTGGCGCCGGAACATCCCTTCCCGGCAGCGGTCGACGACGCGATCGCCGCCTGGGCCGCCCTGCCCGGGGCGGCCGCCCGCTTCGGCATCGATCCCGAGCGTCTTGCGATCGGCGGCGACAGCGCCGGCGGCAACCTGTCGGCGGTGGTGGCGCTTGCGGCCCGGGACGACGGCATGCATCTGCCCCGGCTGCAATGGCTGGTCTATCCGGCCACCGACCTCGCCCATCGTCACCCCTCGCGCGACGATTTCGCCGAAGGGTATCTGCTCGACGACGCCACCATCACCTGGTTCCTGGACCAGTACCTGCCCGACCGGACGGCCGCCGTCGACTGGCGGGCCTCGCCGCTCAGGGCCACGGATCACCGTGGCCTGCCGCCGGCGCTGATCGTCACCGCCGGGTGCGATCCGCTTGCCGACGAAGGCCAGGCCTATGCCGAGGCACTCAGCCGGGCGGGTGTCGCGGTCGAACACCGGGTCTATCCCGGCATGCTGCACGGTTTCATCAACACAGCGGGCGCGCTCGATCAGGCGCGCGACGCCGTCGCCCGTTCCATCGATGCGCTCAAGGCCGCATTGCGCGGCTGACGCCGACCGGAGACCCCCATCGTGAACGCACCCCTGGCCGCAGGCACCTCTGCCGGCGACGCGCTGATCGCCTATGTCGACGCCCTGACCCAGGGCCGCTATGACGCCACGCCCCCCGCGGCGAACGACCCGCTGGGCCTGGCCATTCTCCGCCTCGGCGCCCGGCTTGCCGAGCAGGCCCGTGAAGACACCGATCGCATCGTCGGTGCGTGCATCGATTCGGCCGAAGCCAGTGTGGGCGTGGTGCATGCCGTGGCGGCCGCCCGCGACCTGGAGGCGCGCACCGCCGGCGCCGCCTCGGCCGTGGCCGAACTTGCCGCCAGCGGCAACCGGGTGCGCGAGGGCGGGCGCCGGGCCGCAGAAGCGGCGGCCGTCGCCAATGAACAGGCAGAGGCCGGCGTGCGCCAGCTGCGTGCCTCGGCCCGGTCGGTCGCGACGCTCGCCGACGGGGTCACCGCGGCGGCCGGCCGGGTGGATGCCCTGGCGGCGGCATCCGAGCAGATCGACGCCATCGTCGGTTCGATCGAGGCGATCGCCCGTCAGACCCGCCTGCTGGCGCTGAACGCCACCATCGAGGCCGCCCGCGCCGGAGAGGCCGGCAAGGGCTTCGCGGTTGTGGCATCGGAAGTGAAGAACCTGGCCCAGCAGACCGCTGCCGCCACCGACGACATCCGCTCGCGCATCGACGGGCTGCGCAGCGAAATGGCCGCGATCGTGGCGGTGATGGGCGATGGTGCCCGCGGCGCCGCCGAAGGCCGGGCCGCGATCGACGGGCTCGGCCGCGAGATCGAGGCCCTGGGCCGCGGCATTGCCGATGTTTCGCGCCAGATGGCCGAGATCGCGGGCGAGATCGACAGCCAGGGTGTGGCATCCGACCGTCTGGCCGGCGACATTGCGGCCCTGGCAGGCCTTGGTGCCGACAACCGCGCCGGCATCGAAGCCGTGGCCGACGCCCTCGACCATCTGGAAGGCCGCATCGGCCCGGCGCTGCAGGCACTGGCCGGCCGGCATTTCCCGGATCAGGTCGTGCGTCTGGCCAAGGCCGATCACGCCCTGTGGAAGAAGCGTCTGGCCGCAATGGCGACCGGCCGGGCGAAGCTGTCGGAAAGGGAACTGACCGATCACCATTCCTGCCGGCTGGGCCGCTGGTATTACGGTGACCAGTCTGCCGCCTGGAGGGGAGACGCAACTTTCCGCGCCCTGGAAAAGCCGCATGCGGCCGTCCACGACCACGGCCGCGAGGCGGCAAGGGCGATGGCGGCCGGTCGGCCGCGCGATGCCCTGGCGGCCCTGGACCGGCTGACCAGCGCATCAGGCGAAGTGTTGCAGCTTCTGGAACGTATGGCGCCAGAGGGTCGGCCGACCGGGCGGAACTGACCGCCACATTCCGGAAAACTGTTGACTATCAAGGGCTCCGACCACATCGTGTGCGGGCGGAAACGGGTTTGTGCCGGCGCAGGAGCCGCGGCCGGCATGCCCGACCTGCGGGTCTGTCATTTTGCATGACGCACCTCCCGTTCCGCCCGCGCAGGCGGGTGCTGCGGGTTCCGGGCCTACCCGGCATAAGCGGCCCTCCACATGCGTGAGCACCTGGCATGCCCCGACTGTCCCGCCGTCTGCGCGCCATCCTGGCATCCGGCCTCCGTCCGCTGTTGCTGATCGCGTTTATACTTGCGGGTTTTGCCACATATTCAGACGCCGCCACACCGGTGCAGCAGCCGTCGCCGGTCCGCCTGGGCGTTATGAAGGGGCCGGAGACCGAAGTCGCCGAGGTGGTGAAGACGGTCGCCGCGGGCAAGGGCCTGACGGTGGAGCTTGTCACCTACACCGATTACAGCGAGCCCAATGCGGCGCTGGCGCGCGGCGAGATCGACGCGAACGCCTTCCAGCACCGGCCCTTCCTGGAGGCGGAGATGGTCGCCAAGGGCTATGACCTGGTCTCGGTCGGCTACACCATGGTCCAGCCGATGGGCATTTATTCCCGGACCTACAAACAGCTGCGCGACCTGCCGGATGGTGCCCGGATTGCGATCCCGGAAGACCTGAGCAATGGCGGCCGCGCCCTGCGCCTTCTGGCCGAGCGGGCGATGATCGGCCTGGCACCGGGGGCGAAGCTCACGCCCACGCCCAAGGACGTGATGATCAACACCCGCAGGTTCCAGTTCGTCCAGCTGCCGGCCGATCAGGTCGCCGGCGCCATCGATCTGGTGGATGCGGCGGCGATCAACGGCAACTACGCCCGGGCCGCCGGTCTTGATCCGCGCCGCGACACCATCGCGGTCGAAAACCGACGCAGCAACCCGTATGGCAACATCCTGGTCGTCCGCCGGGCGGATCAGGACCGGCTCGAGATCCACACCCTGCTCGAAGCCTTTCAGTCGCCCGAGGTTGCAGCCTTCCTGAACACGCGTTTCGAGGGCGCCTTCCTCCCGGCCTGGTGAGCGGACGCATACCAGCGTCAGCATCCAGCCTGCGTCCGAAAATAACATTATATTTTCGTATATATTTTTGCGTTGACTGTACTAAGTGTGGAATACATCGTTCCCACACGCTGTTCCGCGATATCATCGGAATGGGCCCGGCATTGCCTCTTCGCCGGTCGTTCTTCTCCCCGCAGGACCACCGCACAGGACCGCCATCATGTTCCGCTCCTTCGCCCAGCCGCGGCCCCGGCGCAAAACCGCCCTCGAAGATGGTCGCCGCCGCCTGTTCACCGCCATTCTGGGGCTCGCCGCCCTGGTCGCCGCCTTTGCCGCCGGCGGTCTCGCCGCCCGGGCGGCCGGGACCGAAACCGTCCGGCTGGGCGTCATCGCCGGCGCGGAAGAGGAAATCGCCGAGGTCGTGAAGCAGGTCGCCGCCCGCGACGGGCTGGATGTCGAAATCGTCACCTTCCAGGATTACGTGCTGCCGAACGAGGCGCTGGCCGCCGGGGATCTGGATGCCAATGCCTTCCAGCACCAGCCCTATCTGGATGCCCAGATCGCGGCCCATGGCTATGACATCGTCAATGTCGGCTACACCATCGTCGAGCCGATCGGGATCTATTCCACCCGGGTGAAGCGCCTGGCCGACCTGGCCGAGGGCGCGAAGCTCGGCATCCCCAACGACCCGTCGAATGGCGGCCGGGTGCTGAACCTGCTGGCCCGCGAAGGCATGATCGAACTGGCCCCCGGCAAGGGGCTCACCCCCACCCTGCTCGACATCACCGCCAATCCGAAGAAGCTTGAGATCGTCGAACTGGATGCCGCCCAGCTGCCGCGTGCGGTGCCCGACCTGGATGCGGCGGCGATCAACGGCAACTACGCTCATGACGCCGGTTTCGACCCCACGAAGGATGCGATCGCGATCGAAAGCCGGGCCGACAACCCTTATGGCAATTTCGTCGCCGCGCGGGCGGCCGATGCCCAGGCGCCGCGGATCCGCAAGCTGGTGGCCGCCTATCAGTCCGACGAGGTGAAGGCCTTCCTGGCCGAGCGATTCAAGGGCGCGATCCTGCCGGCCTGGTAGGCCCGCCCGCCCGCACGGCTCCGATTTCACCACGCAGGATCCAGGGGGTGACGGCGCCTCGCCTCCGCCCCATCTCTCAGGTAGTCTGACAAGGCCGGCCGCCCGTTAGGGGACGACCGGCCTTCGCCGTTGCACGAGGATCCCCCGCCCCCGTCGCACATACCGCCGCCGTATCGCCGACATCCGAGGCCCCGATCCACATGACCGCCATCCGCAACAAGAGGCAGATCATCCACCGTCGTGCCCTGATGGCCGACATCGAGCAGCAGGTGGAGGAGACGGGCAAACCGGTCGAAAAGCTCCGGCGCGAGATCCTGGGCATGCTGAAGGAGCATCTGGCGAAGGGGCGGGAAGAGATCCGCAAACGCTTCGACGCCGGGGCCGACGGCGCCCATGTGGTGCGCGAGAACTGCTATCTGATCGATCAGATCGTGCGCACCCTGTTCGATCTGGCGACCACCCATGTCTATCCGGTCGCCAACCCCACCTCGGCCGACCGGTTGTGCCTGGTGGCGATCGGCGGCTATGGCCGCGGCGAGCTGGCACCGCATTCCGATGTCGATCTGCTGTTCCTGATGCCCTACAAGCAGACCCCGCGCGGCGAGCAGGTGGCGGAATACATCCTCTATCTGCTCTGGGATCTGGGGCTCAAGGTCGGCCATGCGGTGCGCTCGGTCGACGAATGCATCTCGCGGGCGCGCGGCGACATGACCATCCGCACCAGCCTGCTGGAAAGCCGCCAGCTTTGTGGCGAGATGGTGCTGTACGAGGATCTGCGCCGTCGCTTCGCCACCGACATCATGGTCGGCACGGCGGGCGAGTTCATCGAGGCCAAGCTCAACGAGCGCGACGAGCGCCACCGTCGGATGGGCGACAGCCGCTACGTGCTGGAACCCAACGTCAAGGAAGGCAAGGGCGGGCTGCGCGACCTCCACACCCTGTTCTGGATCGCCAAATACTCCTACCGCGTCCACAACCTGTCGGACCTCGTCGAGCAGAAGGTCTTCACCGCCGGCGAATACCGGCGCTTCGCCAAGGCGCAGAACTTCCTGTGGACGGTGCGCTGCCACCTGCACTACCTGGCCGGCCGCCCCGAGGACCGCCTGACCTTCGACGTCCAGACCGAAATCGGCCGGTTGATGGGCTATGCCGACCGGCCGGGCGTGCGCGGGGTCGAGCGCTTCATGAAGCACTATTATCTGGTCGCCAAGGATGTGGGCGACCTGACCCGGATCCTGTGCGCGGCGCTGGAAAGCGCCAATCAGCGCCAGCCCAAGATCCGCATGCCCAGCATCCTGATGCGGCGCGAGATCGACGGCTTCCGGATCGAAGGCGGCCGGCTGACACTCGCGAACCGCCACGAACTCGCCGAACAGCCGATCAAGATGCTGAAGCTGTTCCGGGTGGCCCAGAGCCGCGAGATGGACGTCCATCCGCAGATCCTGCGCTGGATCACCCAGAACCTGAAATACATCGACGACGGCGTGCGCGAGGATCCGTCGGCCAACCAGGTCTTCCTCGACATCCTGACCTCGCCCAAGGATCCGGAGGCGACGCTGCGCCACATGAACGAGGCCGGTGTCTTCGGTCGCTTCATTCCGGATTTCGGCCGCGTCGTCGCCCAGACCCAGCACGACATGTACCATGTCTATACGGTCGACGAGCACACCATCCGGGCGATCGGCATCCTGTCGGGGATCGAGAAGGGCAACTTCCCCGACGAACTGCCGCTCGCGACCCGGATCGTGCACGAGGTGCTGTCGCGCCGGGTGCTGTATATGGCGGTGCTGCTCCACGACATCGCCAAGGGGCGCGGCGGCGATCATTCCGTGCTGGGAGAAGAGGTCGCCCGCAAGCTCTGCCCCAGGGTCGGCCTGACGCCCGAGGAAACCGAGACCGTCGCCTGGCTGGTGCGCTGGCACCTGCTGATGAGCGCGGTCGCCTTCAAACGCGACATCGAAGATCCGAAGACCGTCCACGACTTCGCCGATCAGGTCCAGTCGATGGAGCGGCTGCGCCTGCTGACCGTGCTGACGGTCGCCGATATCCGTGCCGTCGGCCCCAATGTCTGGAACGGCTGGAAGGGCACGCTGCTGCGTGAACTCTATTATCGCGCGGCCGAACAGCTCTCGGGCGGCCATGTCGAGGGGCTGAATCGTGCCGGCCGGATCCAGGCGGTGCAGGACAAGCTGCGCGAGCGCCTGGCCGACTGGACCGGTGCCGCCTTCCAGGCCCATGTCGAGCGCATGCCCGGATCCTATTGGCTGGCCCATGATGCCGAGGTGCTGGAACGCCATGCCCGCCTGGTCGCCAAAGCCGACCGCCAGGGTCCGGCGCCGCTGGTGATCGACGTCGCCCCCGACCGCTTCCGGTCCGTGGCTGCGATCACGGTCTATGCCCCCGATCATCACGGCTTGTTCGCCGGCGTCGCCGGTGCCATGGCGCTGGCCGGCGGCAACATCGTCGATGCCCGCATCGTCACCACCACCGACGGCATGGCGCTCGACACTTTCTGGGTGCAGGACTCCGACCGCTCCGCCTATGACGACGAGGTCCGGGTCGCCAGGATGCGCGATCTGGTCGGGCGGACGCTGTCGGGCGAACTCAGGCCCGCCAAGGCGCTGGCTGCCCGGCGCGACGGGCCCAAGCGCACCGATGTCTTCCAGGTCACCCCCCGGGTGCTGATCGACAACCGCGCGAGCAACACCCAGACGGTCATCGAGGTGACCGCCCGCGACCGGCCGGGCCTGCTGTTCGCGATCACCAGCGTGCTCTCGGATCTGGCGCTCACCATCTCGTCGGCCCATGTCGCGACCTATGGCGAGCGGGCGGTCGACACCTTCTACGTCAAGGACGTGTTCGGCCTGAAGATCACCCATCAGGGCAAGCTGACCCGGGTGCGGGAAGAACTGCTGGCCGCACTCGATGCGGCGGGGCCGGTGATCGCCGATGACGGCACCATCCGCAGCACCGCCACCGCCGCCGGCGACGCCGCCGAATGATCGGCCACGGGGCGGCCCTGGGGCGGCCCCGTCGTCCCATTGATGCCCCTTCCCGCCGGACGCGGTTTCGGATACACCCGCACCTCATGAACCTGATGCGCGCCGCGGCCACGGTGGGTGGCCTCACCATGATGTCGCGGATCCTCGGATTCGCGCGCGATGTCCTCGTGGCCGGCCTGCTGGGTGCGGGTGCGGCGGCGGACGCCTTTTTCGTGGCCCAGAAGCTGCCGAACCTGCTGCGGCGCATGTTCGCCGAAGGCGCGTTCAGCGCCGCCTTCGTGCCGATCTACAACCGCATCCGGGTCGAAAGCGGCCCGGCCGCGGCCCATGCTTTCGCCGAAGCCGCCCTGTCGGTTCTGGTCTGCAGCCTGCTGGTGATCCTGCTTGCGGCCCAGGCGGCGATGCCCTGGGTGGTGACGGTTTTCGCCCCCGGCTTTTCGGGCGACCCTGAGAAATTCAACCTCGCCGTTGATCTCGCCCGGATCGTCTTCCCCTATATCGTGTTCATCTCGGCCGTGGCCCTGGTCGGGGGCGTGCTGAACTCGCTCGGCCGGTTCGGCGCCTTTGCCGGCGCACCGGTGCTGTTCAACCTCTGCCTGATCGCCGGTTGCGTGGTCTCGTTGCAGCACTGGGTCGATGCCGATCCGGCGGTGGTCCAGGCCTGGGCACTGATGCTGTCGGGCGTGGTGCAGCTGGGGGCGATGCTGGTCGCGGCCAACCGGGCCGGCGCCGAACTGCGCTTCCGCCTGCCACGGCTGACGCCCGAGGTGAAGCGCCTGCTGAAGGTTGCGGCACCGGCGGCGCTGGGCGCCGGCGTCTATCAGGTTAACGTGCTGGTCGACACCATGATCGCCTCGCTGCTCGCGGAAGGCACGGTGTCGGCGCTCTATTATGCCGACCGGCTGGTGCAGCTGCCGCTGGGTGTGGTCGGCATCGCGGTCGGCACCGCCCTGTTGCCGCTGCTCTCCACCCGGATCAAGGAAGGCGCGCTCGACGACGCCCGCAACCACATGAACCGGGCGATGGAGATGACCCTGCTGGTGGCGCTGCCGGCCCTGGTCGGCCTAGCCACCCTGGGCATGCCGATCGTCGCCACCCTGTTCGAACGCGGCGCCTTCACCCCTGAGGCCACCACCCGCACCGTCGAGGTGATGACCGTGCTCGCCTTCGGCCTGCCGGCCTTCGTGCTCGCCAAGGTGTTGAGCCCGGGCTTCTATGCCCGCGAGGATACCGCCACCCCCACCCGCTATGCGGTGGTGGCGCTGATCGCCAATGTGGTGCTGAACCTGGCCTTCATGCAGCCCCTGGCGCATATGGGCATCGCGCTTGCGACGGCGCTCTCGGCCTGGATCAACGTCTTCCTGCTTGCCCGCCGGCTCAACCGCGACCGGCTTCTGGTGGGCGATGCCCGGCTGCGCCGCACCCTGCCCAGGATCCTGCTCGCCAATCTGCTGTTCGCGGCCGCCATCCTGGGCGTGCTCGAAGCGCTGCCGCCCTTCGGCACCATGCCCCATGCCGCCCGGGTGCTCTGGCTCACCCTGCTGATCGGCGCGACCATCCCGGTCTATGTGGCATTCAGCCTGATCACCGGCGCCGCGCACCTGCAGGATTTCAAAGGCATGCTACGCCGCCGCAAGCGCTGACCGTCATCGGGCGGTCACATGCCTGCCGTGCAAACTTCATGATGTAAACGTTTACCCACGGATCGATCTGCCGCATTCTCTGGGGGACGAGAGATGACCGATCCCCCGCCGGAGGTCTCGAGACCCATGTCCCCCACCATCCGCGACGTCGCGCTCAAGGCCGGCGTGTCGGTCGCCAGCGTGTCACGCCTGCTGAACGGTACCGGTCGTGTCGGTGCCGAGACTGCGGCGCGCATCCGCCAGGCGGTGGAAGATCTCGGCTTCCGGCCGAACGGGCTGGGCCGCAGCCTCAAATCCCAGCGCAGCCGGCTGATCGGGGTGATGATCCCGTCGCTGGCCAACCCGGTCTTCGCCGATGCGGTGGCCGGTATCGAAACCGCCGCCCGCGCCGCCGGCTTCACCCTGCTTTTCGGTGTCTCGGGCTATCACGCCGAGGAAGAGGTCCGCGCGGTCGAGGCGCTGCTGGCCTACCGGGTCGACGGCATGATCCTGACCGTCACCGACCCCGCCGGCAGCCAGGCGCTCGACGCCCTCGAAGCCGCCCGGGTGCCGCATGTCCTGGTCTACAACCAGCCGACCCCCGGCCGGGCACCGACGGTCACGGTCGACAACGAGGATGCCGGTCGGGCGGTGGCCCGCCATTTCGCCGGGCTCGGCCATCGGCGGCTGGGCATGATCACCGGGGCGCTCGGCGGCTCGGACCGCGCTGCGGCGCGGCTGCGCGGCTTTCTGGCCGGTGCGGCCGAAGCCGGGCTGCCGGCGCCTGCCGTGCGCGAGGTGGAATTCGAGACCCCGGACCCGGATGCCGCCCTCGACGCCATGGCTGCCGGACCGGGCGGCCTGCCGACGGCGCTGTTCTGTTCGAACGACTGGCTGGCCATCGCCACGATCGGCGCCCTCGCCCGCCGCGGCCTCGCCGTCCCCGGCGATGTGGCGGTGACCGGTTTCGACGGCATCGCGGTCGGCGCCCATCTGACGCCCCCGCTTGCCACCATCGTCCAGCCCTCGGCCGAGATGGGCCGGCAGGCGGCCCTTCGGCTGATCGCCATGCTCGGCGAGGCAGAGGGCCAGGCGGGCGATCTGATCCTGCCCTTCACCTTCAGGCCCTCAGGCCCCCAGGCCGGACCGGCCTCTCCCCATTCCGGGCGCCCCAGAGAAGAGCGCGCGGACACGATGTGACCGGAACGGCGGGACGCACTGCCAGGCACATTCCCGCCGCCCCGGTCGCCACCGACCACGACGCCAACGAGGACACGTCGACCCATGATCGGTACCGCTCTGAAATCCGTGGCCGCTGCGGCCGGGCTGATCCTAGCCGCCGCCACGATCCCCGCGCAAGGCGCCGCCGCCGCGGACGCCATCTGCTACAATTGCCCGCCCGAATGGGCGGACTGGGCGTCGCAGCTGGCGGCGATCAAATCCGACCTGGGGCTGGACGTGCCCCATGACAACAAGAATTCGGGCCAGACCCTGGCCCAGCTTGCGGCCGAGCGCGCCAATCCGGTTGCCGATGTCGCCTATTACGGCGTCTCCTTCGGCATCCAGGCCGCCGAACAGGGGCTGGTGGAGCCCTACCGCCCGGCCGGTTTCGACGAGATCGACCCCGGTCTCAAGGCCGCGGACGGCAGCTGGTTCTCGATCCATTCGGGCACGATCGGCCTGTTCGTGAACAAGGCCGCGCTGGGCGACCTGCCGGTGCCGCAGAGCTGGGAAGACCTGCTCAACCCGCAATATGAGGGCATGGTCGGCTATCTGGATCCGACCAGCGCCTTCGTCGGCTATGCCGGCGCGGTTGCGATCAACCGTGCCTTCGGCGGCGATTTCACCAACTGGCAGCCGGGCATCGACTTCTTTAAGAAGCTGGCCGGCAACGACCCGATCGTGCCCAAGCAGACCTCGTATGCCCGGGTTCTGTCGGGCGAGATCCCGATCATGATCGACTACGACTTCAACGCCTATCGCGCCCGCTACAAGGACAAGGGCGACATCGAATTCGTGATCCCGAAGGAAGGTACGCTGGTCGTCCCTTACGTGATGAGCCTGGTCAAGGGTGCGCCGCATGCCGATAACGGCCGCAGGATCCTGGACTTCGTGCTCTCGGAAAAGGGCCAGTCGCTCTGGGCCAATGCCTATCTGCGCCCGGTGCGCGAGGTGAAGCTGCCGGCCGAGATCGAGGCCCGCTTCCTGCCCGCCGCCGATTACGCCCGGGCAAAGCCGGTCGATTATGCCGCGATGGCGGCAGGCCAGAAGGCCTTCGCCGAAACCTATCTCGCCGAGGTGAAGTGACGGCCGTCCAGGGCCGCCCGGTTTCACCCCGCCCATGATCCACGGCCCGCCGGCAAGATGCCAGCGGGCCGCCTTTTCACGTGGAACACCGACCGATGTCATCCGTCTCGGGCCGCGAGACCCCGCGTCTGGTCCTGATGCTGCTGCCGGCCGGGATCGTGCTCGCCGCCTTCCTTCTGGTGCCGCTGGTCCGTCTCGCCGTTGCCGGCGCCTCGGGGCCGGACGGCATCGCGGCCTATTTTTCGATCCTGACCAACCCCCGCCATGGCCACGACACGGTGATGACCTTCATCCTCGCCGTCACCGTCACGCTGGCCGCCCTGGTGGTGTCGACCATCGCCGGGCTGTTCCTGGCCCGCCATGTCTTCCCGGGCCGGTCGGCGCTGATCGCCATGCTCACCTTCCCTCTCGCCTTTCCGGGCGTGGTGGTGGGCTTCCTGGTGATCATGCTCGGCGGCCGGCAGGGCCTCGCCAATCTGGTCTCGAAGGCGCTGACCGGCGACCGGCTGGTCTTCGCCTATTCGGCCGCCGGCCTGTTCGTGGGCTATCTCTATTTCTCGATTCCGCGGGTGATCCTGAACGTCATGGCCGCGGCCGAAACGCTGGATCCGTCCCTGCCCGAGGCCGCCCGCTCGCTGGGTGCCGGGCCGGTCAGGGTGTTCCTCTCGGTCACCCTGCCGGCGCTGATGCCGGGGCTGATCGCCAGCGGCGCGATCTGCTTCGCCACCGCCATGGGCGCCTTCGGAACCGCCTTCGCGCTCGCCACCGACATCGCGGTGCTGCCGATGACCATCTACACGGAATTCACCCTGCAGGCGAACATCGCCGGCGCCTCGGCCCTGGCCCTGGTGCTGGGGCTGATCACCTGGGCGACCCTGTTCATCGCCCGCACGCTCGGCGGCCGCGGTGCGGCTGCGGGGGGCGGCTGATGGCCATGCGACGCGGACATCCACGCGGGGCGGGCTTCTGGGGCGGCCTCGCCTTCACCCTTCTGGTCGCCGCCTTCATGATCGTGCCGGTGGTGCTCTCAGGCCTTGCCGGCGTCACGGTCAACTTCTTCCGCGGCCTGGAAAGCGGCCTCACCCTCGACTGGGTGGCAGAGGTCTGGCGGCTTTACGCCGACACGATCTGGCGGTCGATCTGGCTGGCCTTCGCCACGCTCGCCATCACCGCGGTGATCGGCGTGCCGGCGGCCTATGCCCTGGCCCGCCGACCGGGGCCGCTTGCCCGCGCGATCGAAGAGACCGTCGCCCTGCCGATCGCGATCCCGGGCCTGGCGCTGGCGCTCGGCCTGCTGCTGACCTGGGGTGGTGCCGGCAGCTTCCGTATGTCGAGCGGCTTCGTGCTCGCCGGTCATGTGATCTACACCCTGCCCTTCATGCTCCGCTCGGTGATCGCGGTAATGGTGGCGACCGACATGAAGACGCTGGAGGAAGGCGCCGCCAGCCTGGGCGCCGGTTTCCTGCGCCGCTTCCTGACCGTGATCGTGCCCAATGCCTGGCCGGGCGTGCTGGCCGGCGGGCTGATGGTGGTCACGCTGTCGATCGGCGAATTCAACCTCACCTGGATGCTGCACACCCCGCTGACCAAGACCCTGCCGGTGGGTCTGGCTGACAGCTATGCCTCGATGCGGCTGGAAATCGCCAGCGCCTACACCCTCGTCTTTTTCGTGATGATCGTGCCGCTGCTGGTCGCCATGCAGCTGGCCGGACGCCGTGGCCGGAAGGACCACCGATGACGACTGATACCGCTTCCTCGGGCGCCACCGCGGTCGAACTCCGCGGCTGCGCCCGCACCTGGCCCGACGGCACCCGGGCGCTGACGCCCATCGATCTCGACATTCCCGCCGGCCGCACCGCCGTGCTGCTCGGCCCGTCCGGCTGCGGCAAGACCACGCTGCTGCGGATCATCGCCGGGCTGGACCGCCCCGACGCGGGCGGACGGGTGCTGTTCGACGGCGAGGACGTCACCCGGCTGCCGATCGAGGCGCGCGAGGTGGGCATGGTCTTCCAGTCCTACGCGCTTTTCCCCAATCTCACCGTGCGCGGCAACGTCGCCTATGGGCTGAAGGTCCGGCGCCTGCCCCGGCGCGAGATCGACAGCCGGGTCGACGAGATGCTGGCGCTGATGCGGATCGACGCCCTGGCCGATCGGCGGATCGACCAGCTGTCGGGCGGCCAGCGCCAGCGCACGGCGCTTGCCCGCGCCATCGCCGTCCGGCCGCGCCTGCTGCTGCTCGACGAGCCGCTGACCGCGCTCGACGCCGCCCTGCGCGAGCATCTGCGCACCGAGATCGACGCTCTGCTGCGCAGCCTGCACATCACCGCCGTCTACGTCACCCACGACCAGGCCGAGGCGATGGTGCTGGGTGACGAGATCGTGGTGATGAATGCCGGCCGCATCGCCCAGCGCGGCACCCCGCGCGAGATCTATCACGCGCCCGCCGACGATTTCGTCGCAGGCTTCGTCGGCACCATGAACCGCGCGGTCGACGACCGGGGCGAGACCCTGCTCTTCCGTCCGGAAGACGCCCGGCTGACCGCCCCCGGGGACGGGCTGCTGACCGGCACGGTCGCCGTCTGCCATTTCCTGGGGGATCGCTGCCGGCTGAAGCTCTCAGGCCCCGCAGGCGAAAGCTGGATGGTCGAAACCACCGCCCGCGCCGATCTGCCCGAGACCGGTACCCTGCTCGGCATCGACGTGCCCGCCGCCGCCCGCATCCGCCTTGGAGCCTGAGCCCCCATGCTGATCGCCCAGCTGACCGACACCCATCTGAAGCCCGGCGGCCGGCCGGCCTATGGCCGGGTCGATACTGCCGGCCTGCTGACGGCGGCCGTGGACTACGTCAATGCCTTCGTGCCCGAGGTCGACGCCGTCATCCTCTCGGGCGACCTCACCGACACGGGGTCCGCCGCCGAGTATGCCGTGCTCCGGCCGCTGCTCGACCGGATCAGGGCGCCCTGGTACGCCGTACCCGGCAATCACGATCGTGCCGACGAGATGCGCACCGCCTTTGGGGATGTGGTGCCCTATGTCGACGCGGCCGATTTCGCCGCCTGCCTGATCGATCACCTTCCGGTGCGGCTGATCGGGCTCGACAGTTCGGTCGCAGGCGTGCCCTGGGGCATGGTCGGCGCGGCGCAGCTCGCCTGGCTCGACCGGGTGCTGACCGCCGGTGCCGGGCGGCCGACCCTGGTCTTCGTCCATCACCCGCCCTTCGAGACCGGCATCGGCCATATGGACGTGCAGAATCTGAAGGACGGCGCCGAGCTGATCGCGGTCCTCCGCCGCCATCCCCAGGTGCTGCATCTCGCCTGCGGCCATGTCCATCGCGCCATCGACACCGTGCTCGACGGGGTCGCGGTCTCGATCGCCCCCAATGCCGCCCATGCGGTGACGCTGGATCTGACCCTGGGCGGGCCCTCCACCTTCACCATGGAACCGCCGGCGATCCGTCTCTTCCGCTTCACCCCGCCGCGGCTGCTGGTCAGCCATCTGGCCTATCCGGGCCGGTTCGACGGCCCCCACCCCTTCTTCGATGCGACGGGCGGGCTGATCGACTGATCCGTCAGGAGGCTCCAGGCCTGCACCTGCCAGCCTGTGACGGGTGCGCCGTCACAGGCTGTAAATATCTCCATTTATCTCTGATAGTGTATATTGACGCCTTATTCGCAATCCGGAATAAATTCTCTTTATTCCGGATTGGGGATAAATTGCGTTTATCTGATTTCGGGAATAAAATAGCGGCTTGAGTTCCCCCTGAGAGGAACATGCCAGCCATGGCAGATATCATCCGCACCCCCCAACAGCTGGGCAACCTCATCCGGAGACAAAGGCGGAAGCTTGGCCTCACGCAGGCGGCTCTGGGTGTCAGGACAGGTCAGCGGCAAAGCATGATCTCTCAGATCGAGCAAGGCTATCCCAGCCTCCGCCTGGATACGCTCATCGACCTTCTGGCCGCTCTCGATCTGGACCTTCAGGCTGCGCCTCGCGACCGATCCACCGTCGACGACGCCATCGCCCGAATGCTTCTTGGCGGGAACGACGATTGATGGCACGGCGAAAAACCTATGCCGACCTCCATGTTTATCTGAACGGATACCCTGTCGGCCGTCTGTCAAAACAGCTGAACGGCGCCGTGGTTTTTACCTACGATCCGGCCTGGGCAGACCGGCCGGATGCGATCCCGGTGTCACTCTCCCTGCCACTCCGCCCTGAACCGCACCGCGGTCCGGAAGTCGCCGCATTCTTCGACAATCTGTTGCCCGATCAGCCGGCCATCAGGCGGCGTGTCGCCGAACGGATCGGCGCACCAGGCACGGACGCTTACGGCCTGCTCTCCAGGATCGGCCGGGACTGCGTCGGTGCGCTCCAGTTCCTCGACGACGACACACCTCCCTCATCGCTCGACAGAATCGAGGGAGAACCGGTCTCGGACGACGACATCGCCACCATGCTCAAGAACCTGGGACAGATCCCGCTCGGTCTGCAGGGGGATGACGATTTTCGGATCTCCATTGCCGGCGCGCAGGAGAAGACGGCGCTTCTGTTCCACGAGGGGCAATGGCTGAAACCGACAGGAACCACACCCACCACGCATATCCTGAAGACACAGATCGGCCATCTGCCCAACGGCATAGATCTGTCGAACAGCGTCGAGAACGAGTTCTATTGCCTGAATCTCGCCCAGGCCTTCGGACTGGATGTCAATCACGCTGAGATGATGGTCTTTTCAGGGACCAAGGCACTGGTCGTCAGGCGTTTCGATCGCAAGCGGCTCAACAATGGCTGGCTCATCCGGCTGCCGCAGGAAGATTTCTGCCAGCTCACCGGCACGCCCCCGACCCTCAAATACCAGAGCGAAGGCGGCCCCGGAATCGTCGACATCCTGGATGCCCTGAAGGGCAGCGACGATCCGGGCCGGGATCATCGTGATTTTCTGATGGCCCAGATGCTGTTCTGGATCATCGGTGCGACCGATGGTCATGCGAAGAATTTCAGCGTGTTTCTCGCGCCCGGCGGGCGGTTCAGGATGACCCCGCTCTACGACATCCTGACCGCACAGCCCAGCCTCGACCACAGGCAGGGTGAGCGCAGACAGATGAAGCTCGCCATGTCGGTCGGGCAGAACCGTCATTATCGCCTGGATCAGATCCAGCCCCGCCACTTCGCTCAGACGGCAGAAAAAGCAGGCATCCCGCCTCTGATCTTCAAGACCGCCCTGCAGCAGCTGGTCGAGCGGGGCGGCAGCGCCTTCGACGCCGCGGCCGCCGGACTGCCGGAAGACTTCCCCCCGGATATCCACGACAGTGTCCTGCGTGCCGCCAGACCGCGGCTCGATGCCTGCGCCAGTTTTCTCGATCAGTTGTCCTGACGATCGAGACGGGGCAAGAGCTCACCCCATCTCCACGCCTCACCCCATCTCCACGCCTCACCCCATCTCCACGATTTTCCGCCGGAATCGTGCAAGGGCGATCGCGAAGATCGCAAACCCGATCCCCGCCAGAATGGCCAGCGTCGGCCAGACCACGTCCAGGCCGGCACCGCGATAGAGCACGGCCTGCGAGAACGCCACGAAATGGGTGGCGGGGGAGAGCATCATCACCTTCTGCAGCCAGACCGGCATGCTCTCGAGCGGTGTGGACGAGCCCGAGAGCAGGGTCATGGTGACGATCACCGGGATGACCAGCAGGCCGAATTGCGGCATCGACCGCGCGATGGTGGCCAGCAGAATGCCGAGCGCCGTCACCGAGAACTGATAGAGCACCGCCCCCGCCGTATAGAGCAGCAGCGAGCCGTGGATCGGCACCGCCAGCACCCCCTGGACCATGCCGATCAGCGACAGCACCGAGGCGACGACGATCACCGAGCCGTTGGCCCAGATCTTGGCGGCCATGATCTCGGCCGGACGGACCGGCATCACCAGCAGATGCTCGATCGTGCCGTGCTCACGCTCGCGGATCAGCGCGGCCCCGGCCAGGATCACCGACAGCATGGTGACGTTGTTGATCACCTGCATCACCGCGTTGAACCAGACCGACGACAGATTGGGGTTGAAGCGCGACCGCACGACCAGATCGATCGGCAGATCGCCCGTCATACCGTCGTCGCGCCCGGCCGCGGCCGAGATCTCGCGCGCGATGATCGACTGGAGATAGGCGGCGCCGTTGCCGGCCTGGGTCATGGCGGTGGCGTCGATGTCGAGCAGCAGCGTCGCATCCCGGCCGCGCAGCAGATCGGCTTCGAAGCCCGAGGGAATGTGCAGCACGAAGACCGCATCGCCGGAATCGAGCGCCGCATCGGCCTCGGGCGCCGTCAGCTCGACCACCGAGGCGAATTGCGGCGGCAGCACCGCATCGCGCAGCCGGAGCGACAGCGCCGAGCGGTCGTCGTCGACCACCGCCACCGCCGCATTGCTGACCTCGAAATTGGCGCCGCTCGCCACCGCATAGATCGCATAGGTGAAGGTATAAAGGATCAGGAAGACCAGCACCGGGTCGGCGGCAAGGCTGCGCAGCTCCTTCACGCCCAGGCGGAAGATGTTGGCGAGACGCATCGGCTCAACGCTCCTGCTTGGGCAGCACCCATTGGGCCGCGATCAGGAAGAGCAGTGCAAAACCGGCCAGCGCCAGATGGTTGTGCCAGAGATCCGCAAAACCCAGGCTCTTGGTGAAGGTGCCGATGCTGATCTGCTGGAACCAGGCCGCCGGAAAGGCGAGGCCCAGCACCCGGCCGCCCCCGGTGAGCGCCGAAACCGGGGTCAGCAGGCCCGAGAAGTTCACCGCCGGGATCATGCAGACGATGGCGGTGGCGAACAGCGCCGCAAGCTGGCTCTTCATGAAGGCCGAGACCAGCAGGCCGAAGGCGGTCGTGGCTGCCACATAAAGCAGGGCCCCCGTCAGCAGCGCCAGCCCCGATCCCTTCACCTCCAGCCCGAAGACCAGGCCGGCGACGATCGACAAGACCAGGAAGCTCAGCGCCGCGATACCGAAATAGGGCAGCTGCTTGCCGGCCAGGAACTCGAAGCGGGTGACCGGCGTCGCGCGGAAATTGGCGATCGACCCGGTCTCCTTCTCGCGCACCACCCCCACTGCGGTCATCATCGCCGGGATCAGCACCAGCATCAGCATGATCACGCCTGGCACGATCGCCTCGACGCTGCGGAAGGCCTGGTTGTAGCGGAAACGGGTCTCGACCGTGACCGCAGGCGTCGTCGAAACCGGCAGAGACGAGGCCTCGCGCATTTCCTCCAGATGGCGCTGCGCCACACCCTGGACATAGGCGCGGGTGGTCTCGGCCCGGAACGGCATGGCGCCGTCCAGCACCACCCCGACTTCGGGCACCCGACCCCGGGTCAGATCGCGGCCGAAATCGGCCGGGATTTCGATCGCGAGCTTCAGCTCACCGGCCTGAAGCCGCCGGTCCATCTCGGCCGGACTGTGGATGGGCGCGCGTTCCTCGAAATAGCGCGAGCCGGCGAAGGCCTCGATCAGCGACCGGCTTTCCGTCGACTGATCCTGGTCATAGACCGCATAGGGCAGATCCTCGACGTCGAACGAGATGCCGAAGCCGAAGGTCAGCATCAGGATCACCGGACCCAGCAGCGCGAAGGCCAGCCGGATCGGATCGCGGGCAAGCTCCATCGTCTCACGCCGGGCATAGGCCCAGAGCCGGCGCAGATCCCGGCGCCTGGGCGGCCGGGCCTGCGTCGCCGATGCGGGCTCCATGACCGGGGCCTCGGGCGCCACCGCGCCGGTCGGGGTTCCTTCGGCCGGCCCCCCGTCGGTCGCCGCCTGAAGCCGCGCGACGAAGGCCTCCTCGAGGCTGCCGCCGGGATCCTCTGCCGCCAGATCCGCAGGCGTGCCCACCGCCAGCACCCGGCCGGCATGCATCAGCGAGATGCGGTCGCAGCGCGCCGCCTCGTTCATGAAATGGGTGGAGATGAAGATCGTCACACCGCGCTCGCGCGCCAGCACCCCCAGATAGGCCCAGAAGCGGTCGCGGGCGACAGGGTCCACGCCCGAGGTCGGCTCGTCCAGGATCAGGATGTCGGGCTCGTGCAGCACGGCGGCCGCCAGCTGCAGCCGCTGACGGATGCCGAGCGGCAGCGCATCCGAGATCTGGTCCGCCACCCCGGCCAGATCCAGCTCGGCCATCATCGCGGCCATCCGCTCGCTGGTCCGGGTGTCGTCCAGCCCGTAGAGCCGGGCGTGCAGATCCAGATTCTGGCGCACGGTCAGCTCGCCATAGAGCGAGAAGGCCTGCGACATGTAGCCAACCCGGCGGCGGGTCTCGATATCCCCGGCATCGAGCGGCCGCCCGAACAGAAGCGCCGCCCCTTCGGCCGGGGGCAGCAGGCCGGTCAGCATCTTCATGGTCGTGGTCTTGCCGCAACCGTTCGAGCCCAGAAAACCGAAAATCTCGCCGCGACCGATGGCGAAATCCACCGCATCCACCGCGGTGAAGTCGCCAAAGCGGCAGGTCAGGCCACGGGCCTCGATCGAGGGCGGCCCGTCGCCGTCGGGGGCCCGCGGCGGGATCACTGGCGCCTGATGGTCGCGGCGCCGCGCCTCGGGCAGCAGGCGGATGAAGGCCCGCTCCAGATCCGCCTCGCCGGTCCGGGCCCGCAGCTCGGCCGGTGTGCCGGCGGCAATAACCTGACCGCCATCCATCGCAACCAGGCGGTCGAAGCGCGCCGCCTCTTCCATATAGGCGGTGGCAACCAGCACCCCCATGGCCGGACGACGGGCACGGATGCGATCGATCAGGGTCCAGAACTGGCGGCGTGACAGCGGGTCGACGCCGGTGGTCGGCTCGTCAAGGATCAGCAGATCGGGATCGTGGATCAGGGCGCAGCACAGACCCAGCTTCTGTTTCATGCCGCCCGACAGCTTGCCCGCCGGCCGGTCCGGAAAGGGGGCCAGCCCCGTGGCCTCCAGCAGTTCGGCGATCCGCGCCCGACGTTCCGCCTTGCCCTGGCCGAACAGCCGCCCGAAGAAATCGACATTCTCGAACACGCTGAGCGTGGGATAAAGATTGCGGCCCAGCCCCTGGGGCATGTAGGCGATGCGTGGTGCCACCAGCCGACGATGCGCCGGATCGGCCATGTCGCCGCCCAGCACCTCCACCCGCCCGGCCTGGATACGCCGGACGCCGGCGATCAGCGACAGCAGGGTCGACTTGCCGACGCCGTCGGGGCCGATCAGCCCCAGCGTGCCACCGGCGGTCATCTCCAGATCGACCCGGTCGAGCGCCGTCACCTTCCCGAAGCGATGGGTGACGCCGCCCAGCACCGCCATCGGGCCCGGTGCGACGGTGGCGGTCACGGCAGTTTCACCGCCAGCTCCGCCGGCCATGGGGCGGCGGGATCGACCCGAACCACGGCGGTGCCGCGGACACCGGTCTTCACCCGATCGGCATGGGCGGCGAGCAGATCCGCCGGGATGCGCAGCTTCACCCGGAACATCAGCGTGTCGCGCTCGTCGCGGGTTTCCACCGATTTGGGCGTGAACTGCGCCTCGCCGGCGACGAAGGAAACGGCGGCCGGCACGACATATTCCGGAATCGGATCCAGTATAAGCCGCGCCTCGGCGCCCGTGGCGAGACGACCGGCATCGCGGGCCGGCAGGAAGATCGTCATCTGAACATCGGTGAGGTCGAGCAGGGTGGCGATGCGTCCGCCCGCCGCCAGCACCTCGCCCGGCACCGCCAGGCGGTACTGGATGCGGCCCGCCCGCGGTGCGGTCAGCACGGTATCGTCCAGAACGGCGCGGGTCTGGGCAACCTGGGCCGCCGCCGCATCAATGGCCGCCGCCGCCTGATCGACGGCCGCCATCGCGGCCGCTTCCGCCGCCTGGGCGGTCGCGACCTGCATCCGGCGCTGGTCGACGCCTTCGCGTGTGAAATGACCGCGCGCGGCAAGCGTCTCGCCACGTGAAAGCTCCGCACGGGCATAGACCAGTTCACTCCGCCGGTAGGCGAGCTGGGCCTCGGCCTCGGCCTTTGCCTGGATGGCCCGGCGATGCTCGGCCTCTGCCGCCGCCAGCTGGGCGCGGATCTGAACGTCATCCAGCCGGGCGACCATCTGGCCGGCCTCGACCATGTCGCCTTCCTCGACCGTGATATCGGCCAGCCGGCCGGCGATCTTGGTGGCGATGTCGATCTGCTCGGCCTCGATCCGGCCATTGGTGCGGGCAAACCCCTCGGGCAGGGTATCGCGGGTGACGGAGCGCCAGTAGATGGCACCCGCTCCCGCGGCGACGGCGGCAATGATCACGATTGCCATCCAGCGTCCGATACGCATGGCCTTCCGGACCTCCGAACTTGCGCATGGCCTTGAGTGGTCGCCGGTCTCCGCCCGCAGACCATCGTCATGCGTGTGTCACTGGCACCCGACATGCTGTGCGGCGATCATGTCATTCCCTGGCCCGTGACGGAACAGGCTTGTTTTCGCATGCGCGAAAGCCGAACACATTGACATGGATCATGGGTGCCTGCGGCAAGGCAGGCGATGATGCGCTGCAATAGCGGACCACGCGCCCCGACCGCAGGCCCCGGGGGATCTTCGAGGAGAGCCGGATCGATGAATGCCGACGCCCGCCGCCACCCCACCGTCGAGACGCCCGCAGCGCCGGCCACAGCACCCGCGGAACATCCGGTGCCCGCCCATCACCCGCTGCATCACAAGACCCCCGACCCGACCCCGCCGGCCGCCGCCGAACCCTGCGTCGAAGAGCCGGGAGAGATGGCCGGTGCCGCGGTGCGCGAGGCGGTGGACCGCGCCGTACATGCCGCCATGGCGCGGGTGACGGGCGGCCTGTCGCCGGCCTCGCTCACCGATGCCTGGGCGGATTGGGCGGTCCATCTGGCGAGCGCGCCGGGCAAGCGGGCCGAGCTGGTCGAAAAGGCGATGCGCAAGGCCGCCCGCCTGGGCAGCTACATGGCCCATCGGGCAGGGTTCGCCGATGGCGACACCCCCCTGCCCGGCCTTCCCTTCCCCTCCGCCTATCTGGCCGGCGCGGCGGATGCGGCGGAAGCCGAAGGCGTGCCCCACGCAAAGCTGCCCGCCTGCATCGAGCCCCTGCCCCAGGACAACCGCTTCCGGGGCGATGCCTGGAAGCAATGGCCCTTCGACGTGCTCTACCAGGGTTTTCTGCTGAACCAGCAGTGGTGGTACAATGCCACCACCGGCGTGCGCGGCGTCACCCCGGCGCATGAAAAGGTGATGGAGTTCACCGCCCGGCAGATGCTGGACGTGTTCTCACCATCCAACAACCCGCTGACCAATCCCGAGGTGATCAATCGCACCATCGAGGAAGGTGGGGCCAATTTCGTCCGGGGCGCCCTGCACTTCTGGGACGACATGTGGCGGACGGTCACCGGCACCGGCCCTGCCGGCACCGAAGATTTCGCCGTCGGCCGCAATATGGGCATGACGCCGGGCGAGGTGGTGTTCCGCAACCACCTGATCGAGCTGATCCGCTACACGCCCACCACCGACAGCGTGCATCCGGAACCGGTGCTGATCGTGCCGGCCTGGATCATGAAGTACTACATCCTGGACCTGGAGCCCGGCAAATCGCTCGCCGAATATCTGGTCGCCCAGGGCTTCACCGTGTTCATGATCTCGTGGCGCAATCCCGGCCCCGCCGACCGGGATATCGGCTTCGACGACTACCGGATGAAAGGCGTGATGGCGGCGATCGATGCGGTGGAGGCCATTGCCGGGCCGTACCCCATCCATGCCACCGGCTATTGCCTGGGCGGCACCCTGCTGACCATCGCCGCCGCCACCATGGCCCGCGACGGCGATGAGCGGCTGGGATCGGTCACCCTCTTCGCCGCCCAGGCGGATTTCACCGAGGCGGGCGAGCTGACCCTGTTCATCGACGAGGCCCAGGTCACCTTCCTTGAAGACATGATGTGGGCCCAGGGCTTCCTCGACACCACGCAGATGGCCGGCGCCTTCCAGCTGCTGCGCTCCAACGACCTGATCTGGTCGCGGATGGTGCATGACTACATGATGGGCCAGCGCACGCCGATGAACGCGTTGATGGCCTGGAATGCCGATGCCACCCGCATGCCCTATCGGATGCATTCCGAATATCTGCGCCGGCTGTTCCTCGAAAACCAGTTCGCCACCGGCCGCTTCGAGGTCGAGGGCCAGCCGATCAGCCTTTCGGACATCCGCGCGCCGATCTTCGCGGTCGGGACGGAGCGCGACCATGTCGCCCCCTGGGTCTCGGCCTACAAAATCCACCTGCTGGCCGACACCGAGGTCACCTTCGTCCTCACCGGCGGCGGCCACAATGCCGGCATCGTCTCCGAGCCCGGCCACAAGGGCCGCAAATTCCGGATCATGACCACCCCCGCCGACGGCTTCTACAAGGCGCCCGATGCCTGGGTGGCGGCCGCAGAAATCCGCGACGGCTCGTGGTGGCCGGCCTGGACCGACTGGCTCCACGCCCATTCCTCGACCCCCGTCACCCCGCCGCCGATGTCCGCCCCGGACAAGGGCTATCCGGCGCTGGGTGCGGCACCGGGGAGCTATGTGTTCCAGAAGTGAACCTGCCGCCCTTCCCTTGACCTCTCCCCCACCCGCGCGCGATCATCCGGCTTTCGCGATCCCCTCCCCCGCAACGCTTCGAGGATGGCGATGTCGGATGACGTGCGCCCGGCGGGCGTTGCCGGTGCCCTGGCCGCGCGCGGCTTCGGACCGGCGGATTATGGCTGCCTGATCCTGCTCGCCGCGCTGTGGGGCGGATCCTTCATGCTGATCAAGACCGCCCTGCCGACCATGGGGCCGTTCACCATCGTGGTCAGCCGGCTGGCGCTTGGGGCCGCGGCGCTTTATGCGGTGCTGAAGCTTCGGGGGCTGCGCCTGCCGGCCCGGGCGGTCGACTGGCTGCCCTTCGTGGTGTTCGGCGCGATCGGCAATCTCGCCCCCTTCACGCTGATCGCCTGGGGGCAGCAGCATGTGCCCTCGGCGGTGGCGGCGATCCTGATGGCGGCGATGCCGCTGTTCACCCTGGTGTTGGCGCGGGTCGCCAAACCAGCGGAAAACCCGATCACCGCCGGGCGGGTGGCGGGCATTGCGCTCGGCTTTTCCGGGGTGGTCGTGCTGGTCGGCCCCTCGGCCCTGACCGAGGCCGGCGGCGGGATCGGGGAACTTGCGATCCTGGGCGCCGCCCTCTGCTATGCCGTGGCTTCGCTCTATGCCGAGCGGGTGCGCCATGTGCCGCCGCTGGTTTCGGCGACGGCGACCCTGACCTCGGGCGCCGTGCTGGCCCTGCCGGTCGCCGCCATCCTGGAACAGCCCTGGACCCAGGCGCCGGCACTGGAGGCGATGGCCGCAGTCACCCTGCTCGGCATCGCCTGCACCGGCCTTGCCTATCTGCTGTTCTACCGGCTGATGGCGCGCGGCGGGGCCGTGCTGGTGGCGCTCAACAACTACCTCATCCCCGCCTTCGGCGTGATGTGGGGCATTCTGCTGCTGGGGGAACAGCCCAGCCTGAACGCCTTCCTGGCGTTGGGGCTGATCATGTTGGCGATCACCGTCGCCAATCGCCGCAGACGCTGAGCGCCCCCCCCCCCCCCCCCCCCCCCCCCCCCCCCCCCCCCCCCCCCCCCCCCCCCCCCCCCCCCCCCC